>JAKANU010000121.1 GCA_021812315.1 Pseudomonadota bacterium | reverse complement strand
CACCATTGCAGCCTTTGGCACCATCTCGAGCAATGCCAACAGCGTCTCGGTGAGCGCCCAGCAAGTGCTCATGAACAGCCGCCAGCAGGCCAGTGCGCTCGCACAGGTCACCGAGGCCATGAAGAGCCTGGCGGCCGGCGCCGCCCAAATGGCCGCCGGCACCGAGCAGACCAAGCATGGTACGCAAGACCTCAATCGCGTCGCCACCGACTTGCGGGCCATGGTCTGACCATCTCCTGACGGAGTCAGCATGATTGCAGATGCCGCATTACGGGAACTCTTCAAGACCGAGAGCGAGGAGCATCTCCAGCGTCTGGACGATGCGCTGCTGCAACTCGAAAAGGGGCCCACAAACCGCGAGGCTCTTGAGGAGGCCTTTCGCGAAGCACACAGCATGAAAGGCGCCGCGCGGATGCTTGGCCTAAACGCCATACAGGCACCCGCGCATCGCCTTGAAGAACAACTCAATGCCGCCCGACGCGATCCCACCACGATCAACCCCAACCTGCTGGCCGCCATCAGCGCAGCAGTTACGGAAATCCGTCGCCTGACCCTTGAAGCGCTTGAGGACACGACCGATGCTGGTGCAACCCCGGCGCCCACGGGCCCACTCAGGCACCGGGCTGCACCCATGGCGCCATCCCCACCCACCGGCGCCAATGGAGCGACTCAAGCTCGACCGTTCGCCATCGAGTCGATCCGCGTCGACACTCAAAAGCTCGATGATCTGATCATGCATGTCGGTGAGCTTGGCGTGGCCACCGCGCGGCTGTCTCGCCGCCTGGCGGACCTGGACACGCTAATCGATCTGGCCGACCGGTGGACTGACGCCCGGGCGGGCAGCAGCGAGCAGACCCATGCAACGGCTTTGTTGACTCGCCTGCACCAGGGTCTATCGGAGGACAACCAGCGTCTTGGCTATGTCGCCGGCGAACTCGAAAGCGCTGTTCATGAAATGCGCCTGCTTCCGCTGTCAAATGTCTTCCGACTTTTCCCGCGCATGGTGCATGACCTTGGCCACGAGCAAGGCAAGCGGGTGGAACTGCTCCTTGAGGGCGGTGATATCAATGCCGACAAGCGCATTCTCGAAGAAATCAAGGATCCGTTGATGCACATGCTGCGCAACGCTGTTGATCACGGCATTGAGCCACCTCAAGAGAGACAAGCCGCAGGCAAGGTGAGCACCGGCTCGGTGAGGATTGAGGCACGCCAGAGCCCCGGGGAAATCGCAGTCACCGTTGTCGATGATGGACGCGGCCTTGATGAGTTGGCGATTTGCCGGGCAGCCGCGGCACGTGGTCTGGCCAGCGAGGAGGCGCTGAAGGCCATGAGCCCCGATCAGGTTCAAAACCTGATTTTCGTGCCCGGCATGTCCACCAAGGCTCTTGTCACCGACGTGTCAGGGCGAGGTGTGGGCATGAATGTGGTACGCGCAAATGTCGAGCGGCTTCGCGGCTCCATCGAGTTGCAATCGCGGCCCGGCCACGGTACCCGGTTCACGCTGCGCTTGCCGGTTGCGTTGGCCACCATGCGGGTCTTGATTGTTGCCGTCAATGGGCATCCCTACGGGATACCGATGGAGTGCGTGCGACTGCTCAGGAAGCTTGGTCAGAGCGACATCTTCCAGCTGCAGGGACGAGCCTCCATTACCCATCAGGAACGGGCAATTCCGGTCTCGGATCTCAATGAACTTCTTGAACCAGGTCCGTCACCGCTGGCAGAGAACACCAGCCCTCATCCCCGGCAGCGGACCTGTGCCGTGCTCTGCCACAACAACGACTGTTTTGCCGTGTTTGTCGACGCCTTGGTGGGCGAGCAGGACATTGTCCTGAAACCGCGTTCCGCCCTGATCGAACACGTTCCAAGCATCGTTGGGGCAACCATTCTTGACGATGGCAGGATTTGCATGGTGCTCAGCGTTCAGGATCTGTACCTGTCGGTGCGAACGCGCGCCTCCCATACTCGTGCCACTGAGCCGGTCGTGCACAAGGATGTAAAAAAGAGATTGTTGCTCGCCGAAGACAGTCTCGTCACGCGCAGACTGGAGGCCCGCATCCTGGAACAGGCCGGGTACGACGTCGTCACCGCAGCCGACGGCCGGGAAGCCTGGGATCGACTGACCGAACAAGTCTTTGACGCCGTGATCACCGACATCACGATGCCCAAGCTCAGCGGGCTTGAATTGACGGAGAAAATACGCAACGACCCGACACACCACGAGTTGCCCGTCATCTTGGTCACCTCACTGGCGTCTGACGAGGATCGCAAGCGTGGACTCGACATGGGTGCCAGCGCCTATCTGACAAAGGCGGCTTTCGATCAACAGATCCTGCTGGAGTGTCTGCAACGGCTGATTTGATGAACCATCCATCCTTCAACCTCAAGAAACAACGCATCCGCGTCTTGCTGGTGGATGACTCCGCCATCGCCCTGGAGTTCGTGCGCCGCATGTTGCTTCCTGCGCCCGACATCGAGGTGGTCGGCACCGCCAGTGACGGTCAACAGGCACTGCGTCTGATCGGGCAGCTTCACCCCGACGTCGTCTGCACCGACCTGCACATGCCAAGAATGGACGGCCTGGCATTGACGCGCGAAATCATGGCAAGCCGGCCCCTGCCAGTCCTGGTCCTGAGCGTGTCGGTGCAGGCCGGCCAGGAGCACAACATTTTTTCCATGCTCGAGGCTGGCGCCCTCGACATCCTGGCCAAGCCGCGGGGCGGCGAACGGTCAAATTTTGATGCCATCGCCCCGGACTTCATCAAGAAGATCAGAGTCCTGGCCGGGGTGAAAGTGATTCATAGCAAAGCGCCCCCGACGCCCCTGGCTCAGGCGCCTGCAGCGGCTAGCTTGAACTGGTCTGAGCCTGAGGTAAAGCCACGGATCATTGGAATCGGTGCATCCACAGGTGGGCCGCAGGCGTTCCACAGAATACTCAGGCAATTGCCAACGGACTTTTCGCTCCCTGTTGTATGCGTCCAGCACATTACATCCGGGTTCATGGATGGACTTGTGCGCTGGCTGGCAAGTACCTGCAGGATCAGGATTCTTACCGCTGAGAACGGCGCCGAGCCAATGCCCGGCGTAGCGTATTTCCCACCAGACGACCGGCACCTGGAAATTGACGCGCGCGGGCGCCTGCATTGTTCGGATGTGCCCGCAAGCCAGGGCCATCGGCCGTCCATTGACATGTGCCTCACCTCGATTGCACGGCGCTACGGCGCAGCCGCAGCCGGCGTGCTGTTGACGGGCATGGGAGAGGACGGCGCACGGGGCTTGCTCGACATCCGCAAGGCGGGTGGCGTCACTCTCGCACAGAACGAGGCCTCGAGCGCGGTCTTTGGGATGCCACGTCGCGCGATGGAAATCGGAGCGGCAGCTCAGGTTCTGGCACTCGAGCAGATCGGGCCTGCCCTGTGCCGCCTTGCACGAACGGAGACCCAATGAATGCGATGACAACCGATTCCGAAGGCACGGCGAGGGTGCTCATTGTCGAAGACAGCCTGGTTCAGGTCGAGCTGTTGCGCCGAGCGCTTGAAAGTGCCCACTTCGAGGTCGTGGCCGCGGCCGACGGGGTACAAGGCCTGGCGATGGCCCGAAAGCATCGTCCCGCGGCCATCGTCAGCGATATCAACATGCCGGTGATGGACGGCTACGCAATGTGCTCGGCCATCCGCGAAGACGAATCGCTTAAGTCGACGCCGGTGATCCTGCTAACGATGCTGTCGGACCCGCTGGACGTGATCAATGGGCTGAACGCCGGTGCCGATGCCTACGTCATCAAACCTTACAACGTGGCCGCCCTGGTCGCCCGGATTTCTGCCTTGATCAAACATCCTCCCGCGAGTACGCCGCAGCTCGAGCGGAGGTCCTTGCAGGTCCGACTGGCGGATCAGGTCTACACGGTCAAGGCGCACGGCCCGCGCATCCTGAGCCTGCTCGTCTCGACGTACGAAAGCGCCCGGCTGCAAAATCTGGAACTGCTGGCCGCGCAAGGCGCTCTGGAAGAGCTCAACCAGCATCTCGAGCAGTTGGTGCACGAAAAGACGGCGACCCTGGCGTTAAGCGAGAGGCGCTTTCGCTCTTTGATCGAGCAGTCCTCGGACCTGGTGCTGGTCGTGGACGCGCGGGGGCTCATCACCTACGTCAGTCCGGCAATCACACGTTTGTGCGGCTATTCGATCGAGGAAATTCTCAATACGCGGTTCATCGATCACACGCATCCGCAGGACCGGACAATTGCAACCCGACTCACTCCTGAGGCCAGTATTGCCAGTACCGTGTGCGCCGGCGAGTTGCGCTTCCTCCACAGGGACAAACACTGGCTCACGCTGGATGCCGTTGCACACCCGGCGTTTGACAACCCGGCGATCAACGGTGTGGTCATCAACTCCCGCGATATCAGTGACCGCAAGGCGGCCGAAGAAACCTTGCGAATCGCGCAACATCTGCTCAAGGAAACGCAGGAGATCGGCCGGGTCGGGGGCTGGGAATTCGACATCGACACACGACGGCAGCACTGGACCGAGGAAATTTATCGAATCCACGAGGTCGATCCAAGCTTCGAGCCTACGGTCGACAACGGGATCAGCTTTTATGCCCCCGGTTCGAGGCCGATCATTGCCGAAGCCGTACAAAAGGTGATCGACCGCGGCGAGCCCTTTGATCTGGAGTTGGAGATCATCACGGCCAAGGGCAATCTCAGATCGGTACACGCCATCGGCAGGTCTGACACTGAACATCGCCGCGTATACGGTTTTTTCCAGGATATCACCGAGCGCAAGCGTGTCAACGAAGAACTCGCTCGCCACCGCGAGAACCTCGAAGAACTGGTCAAGTCACGCACGGCCGAACTGCAAAAGGCCACGGCAGCGGCTGAAGCGGCCAACGTGGCAAAGAGTGCCTTTCTGGCCAACATGAGCCACGAGATCCGCACGCCCATGAACGGCATCCTGGGTATGGCCGGGCTGCTGCGCCGCGACGGCCTGACTCCCAGGCAAAGCGAGCGCCTGGACAAAATCGACACCGCCGCGCAACATCTGCTGGGGGTCATCAACGATGTGCTTGACTTCTCCAAGATCGAGGCAGGCAAGTTGCTACTGGAACACGCGCCGGTGTCCATTGCCGAACTGCTCGGTCACGTCTACTCTTTGGTGTCCCAGGATGTTGCCGCCAAGGGTCTGCGCCTGCTGGTCAAACGCGAGCACACGCCAGCCAATCTTGTCGGCGACCCGACCCGGCTGCAACAGGCGCTGCTCAACTACACCAATAACGCCGTCAAATTCACCGATCACGGTGAAGTGACGCTTCGAGTCAGCGTGCAGGATGAGACCGCCGACTCGACTTTGCTGCGCTTTGAGGTACACGACACTGGCGTGGGCATTGAACCCGAGGCCTTGGGCCGCCTCTTTAACGCGTTCGAGCAGGCCGACAACTCCATGACGCGCAAGTACGGTGGTACCGGGCTGGGTCTGGCGATCACCAAACGTTTGGCAAAGATGATGGGTGGCGAAGTCGGTGTGCAGAGCACTCCCGGGGCGGGCAGCATGTTCTGGTTTACCGCCAGGTTGACCAAGGCCGAGGAGACGCCTGCGCCGACACCGCCCAGCGTGGATGATGCCGAGGCACAATTGCGCACGCAGTTCGCAGGCAAACATATCTTGGTCGTTGATGATGAGCCACTGAATCTGGAGGTGGCCAAGATTCAGCTCGAGAGCGCCGGTCTGCGCGTGGCAACAGCAACCGACGGGGAACGGGCCTTGGCACTGGCACGGAACGCCCGCTTTGATGCCGTCCTGATGGACATGCAGATGCCCAGACTCAACGGGCTCGATGCCACGCGCGAGATACGCAAGATCGTCGGGTATGCCAACACCCCGATCATCGCCATGACCGCCAACGCATTTGTCGAAGATCGCGAGCGATGTCTGCAAGCCGGTATGAGTGACTTCTTGGCCAAGCCAGTGGTCGCAGAGGCACTCTATGCCTGTGTGCTGCGCGGTCTTTCACATGGCTGATCGTTCAATGTCCAACACCCTTCATTGGTGAAGCAATGTGTCTGAAACATCGGCCGCGTAGGTGAAAGCAGCTAGCCACTTAATCGCGCAAATTTTCTACTTGAAGTCATCATGCCGCACACCGCCAATCATCTGACTCTCGCGGAATCGCAGAGCCTGCGCCTGTTCCTGATTTCAGTTTCCCTGGTCGCAACCATCTGCATCTCCAGCGGCTTTCTGGGCATCGCCTTTTACAGCCGGGGATTGATTTACCAGGAGATGCTCAACAGCGCACGGCGCAATTTCACCAACATCGTGCTGATGCGTCGCTGGAACGCGAGCTACGGCGGCGTCTACGTGTTCAAGCGCCCGGGTGTGCAGTCCAACCCGTATCTGGAAAACCCCGACATCACCGCAGTCGATGGCAAGGTCTACACCCTGAAGAACCCGGCGCTGATGACGCGCGAAATCTCCGAGCTGCTGAAGAAAGAGGAGGGCTTCTTCTTTCACATCACCAGCCTGCGCCCACTGAACCCGGGCAACGAGCCCGACGCCAAGGAGCGCGCCGCCCTGCTGGCTTTCGAAAACGGCCAACAAGTCAGAACTGCTGGCCAAGATCGAGGCCCTGCTGCGACTGCGCCAGACCCAGGAGTCGCTGCGCGAGGCGCGCGACCGTCTGCACAAGATCGCCAGTCGCGTGCCCGGTGTCGTGTACGAGTTCCGGCTGCGGCCAGACGGGAGTTCACATTTCCCTTTTGCCAGCGAAGGTATTCGTGACGTCTATCGGGTCAGCCCCGAGGAGGTTCGCGACGATGCAAGCAAAGCCAACGCAACGATTCACCCTGACGATGCCCCGCGACTCGTGGCGGCGGCCAAACAATCGGCACGCACACTGACCCTGTGGCGCGAGGAATATAGGGTCCGGTACGACGACGGCACGGTGCGCTGGCTGGCCGGCGATGCCGTACCGCAACGCGAGGCCGATGGCAGCACGCTGTGGCACGGTTTTATCACCGACATCACCGAGCGCAAGAAGACCGAGGCCGAACTCGAGGCGCACCGCCATCATCTGCAGGAACTGGTGTTCTCGCGTACCGCCGAGCTGGCACAAAGCCGCGACGCGGCGCAGGCAGCGAGCCGCGCCAAGACCGCCTTTCTGGCCACCATGAGCCATGAGCTGCGCACGCCGATGAACGGCATCATCGGCATGACCACGCTGGCACTGCGCCGCGCCACCGACCCCAAGCAAATTGACCAGTTGAACAAGTCGCTGCAAGCCGCGCAGCATCTTGCGGGCATCATCAGCGACATGCTCGACATCGCCTATATCGAATCGGGCCAGCTCAACCTGTCAGAAGAAAGCTTTCCCCTGACGCAGACGCTTGAACGCGCCATACAAGTGCCGCGCGAAGCGGCGCGCGCAAAGGGACTAACCCTGATCCTCGATATTGCTCCGGACCTGCCGCCTCATCTGCGTGGTGACGCTGCACATCTGGGGCAGATGGTGCTCAATCTGGTCGACAACGCGGTCAAGTTTTCCGGGCAGGGCACGGTCACGGTGCGGGCACTGGCGCAGGAAGTGCAAGAGCACAGTGTGACCCTGCGCGTGGAAGTCAGCGATCAGGGCATGGGCGTCAGCGCCGACGAGCAGGCGCGGCTGTTCCAGCCCTTTGTGCAACTCGACGACTCGCTCACGCGCGCGCACGGCGGCGCGGGCCTCGGGCTGGCGGTGGTCAAGCGCCTGGCCAACCTGATGAGCGGCGACGCCGGTGTGCGCAGCGAAAGCGGCAACGGCAGCACGTTCTGGTTCACCGCCAAGCTGCTTCGAGTCGCGTAGCTCCTCCCGGAAAGCGCTTGCACACTGCGTTGGCAGCTACTTTTTTTGTAGCATCAGGAAGCCACTGCGCGGGCCAGGAAGTCGGCGATGAGGTCGATCTGCGGCGCCACGTTTAGCGCCGGGGCGTGGCCGCAGCCCGCAATCTCGACCACCTGCAACTGCCCCCGTGCGCCCGGGCCGCGCTGGCGCATCGCTTCAACGGTTTCGCGCAGCACCAGGTCGGAATCGGCGCCGCGCAGGCACAGCACCGGGATGTTGAGCGCCTCGTAGTGTTCCCAGATCAGATAGTCGTCAGGGTGGCAGATGAACTGGCGCACCATGGCCGGATCGTAGTGCGGCGTGACGCGACCGTCGCTCGGTCGTCGTGTAGAG
>JAKANU010000120.1 GCA_021812315.1 Pseudomonadota bacterium | reverse complement strand
GCATCGGTCGGATACAGGGTCACGCCAATGCTTGCGGTCACGAAGACCTGCTCGGTGTCGAGTTCGAACGCCGCCTCGAGCGCATGCAGCAGCTTTTGCAGGATGCGCTCGGTGTCTTGTGCGTCACTCAAATCGGTCAGAACGATGGTGAATTCGTCGCCGCCCATGCGTGCCACGGTGTCGGACTCGCGTACGCACTCGCGCAGGCGCCGGGCGGTCTCAATCAACAGCCGGTCACCCTGGTCGTGTCCAAGGGTATCGTTGACCTCCTTGAAATGGTCGAGGTCGATGAACAGGACCGCCAGTTGCCGCGCGTCGCTCTTGCGCTTCCTGATTTCGTGCTCGAGGCGTTCGCGCAAGGTGCTGCGGTTGGGCAGTCCGGTCAGCGCGTCAAAATGCGCTTGCCGCCAGATGAGGGCATGCGAATCCTTTCGCGCCGTAATGTCGGTATGCGTCCCGATCATCCGTAGCGGCTTGCCCTGGGCGTCGCGGTCGATGACCATGCCCCGCGAAAGGATCCATTTCCAGCTCCCGTCCTTGCAACGGATGCGGTGTTCGTTGCTGTAGGTCGGGGTGATGCCGTTGAAGTGATCCTGACGATCACGTTCAAGCTGCGCCCGGTCATCCGGATGCGTGCGGCTGTCGAGTTCCTCGGGGTCGGGCTGGAGTTCGTCCTCGCCGTAACCATACATTTCCAGCAGACGCTTCGAGAAGAACTCCTGGCCGCTTTGCATGTGCCAGTCCCACATGCCGTCGCCCGTACTCTCCAGCGCGAGCTTCCAGCGTTGCTCGCTTTCGCGCCAGGCGGCATCCGCTCGCTTGCGCTCGGTAATATCCTGCAGCATGGCGGTGCGCCGCACCGCCCGACCATTCTCCCAGGTGGTCGAACCCATCGAATGAACCCAAATGCGATGTCCCTTGGCGGTGATCATCTCGAATTCGAGATCGTGGGTCTTGGGTTGATCGACGACGTCGGCGTACGATGCCCTGATCAGCGCGCGCGCTCGCGCCGTGAAAAATTGACCGCTGGTGGCCGGGCTGGGCGAGTATTGCTCGGGCGTGGTCTCGAGAATGCCATACATGCCGTCGGTCCAATAGTCTTTGCCGTTCGCAATGTCGGCGTCCCAGCCGCCCACCCGAGCGATGGAGTGGGTGGCATCGACCAATAGATTCAGGCGCTGGCGCTCGGCGTCGGCCAAGACGTAGTCGGTGACGTCGGTGAAAGTGCGCACCATGGCACCCCCTGCCAGCTTTTGCGTCTTGACTTCGAGGGTGCGTCCGGTGTGCGTCGAGCGCAAGTAGTGCTCCGGGATGACGCCCTTGCCAGCAGCCGAAACATACTCGCGCGCATGGCTTTGCACCCGCTGTGCCTGCTCGCCAAAGTCGCCGCGTTCGAGCTGATAGCGAGTGAGTCCCTGCAGCGTCGCACCACTTGCCAGCAGGCTCTCGGGCAGATCAAGCAATTCACAGGCGCGGCGGTTGAAGGTGGTCACCCGGCCGTCGGGGTCGATCATCAGGATTCCCTGGCTGATGTTGGCCAGCGTGGTTTGCAACAGTTCGGTCTGCTTGCTCAATTGCCGATTGAGCGCCTGCAACTCGGTGTGCGCTGCAGGCGGGGGCCGGGCGTCGTTCACGTTCAACCCCCCGGACGCGTCACCGTTTCGATGGCGCTGAACCGGCCAGCCGGTACGGCTCTTCAAATGGCAGGAAATCGTCTTCGGCCCTCGCGTCGCGCATCCACGCCTGCACGGCCGGCAGGGCCACGACACGATCGACCCAGGTTGCGATGCTCGAGGGCAGCGGCAGTGCATAGGTCTTCAGGCGCATGCAAACCGGCGCGAAATAGGCATCGGCAATCGAGAAAGTGCCAAACAACATGGGCCCGCCAAAGCGCTGCAGCAAGTTGCCCCAGAGCGCTACCAGGCGCTGCAGATCCGCGCGCACCCCGGCCTGATCGCGCCAGATCAAGGCGCCTTGCTCGGCCAGCGTAGCCTCGATATTCATCGGGCAGTGCGTGCGCAATGCGCCAAACCCGGCATGCATTTCGGCGCAGGCGCTGCGAGCCATGGCGCGTGCTGAAGGGTGCAGTGGCCAAAGCGCCCGGTCCGGAAATTTCTCAGCGAGGTACTCGGCAATCGCCAACGTGTCCCAAATCGCCAGAGCATCGTCCACCAGCACCGGCACCTTGCCTGCGGCCTGCAGGGCGCCGATGGTCTTCTTGAAATTCGAGTTCGACTCAAAAGAGTCGAAGCGCACCATGACCTCCTCAAATTCAATGCCCGATTGCCGCATCAGCACCCAGGGCCGCATCGACCACGAGGAGTAGTTCTTGTTTCCGATGTGCAGTTGCAGCATGGGGTGTTTCCTCAGGGCAGGTCGCGGTTGACCACCGCCGCAGCGTCGCGTGGTCCGACCAGACCCAGACGGCCCCTGAGCGACTGGGGTTGCCCGGAGATGAGAGCAGCGTAGTTGGTGGTGTTCGACAACACCTTCTTGACGTAGTCACGGGTTTCGGACAAAGGAATGTTTTCGGCCCAGATCGCTGCCTCCATGGGTGCCGTACCAGGCGCTCCGCGCCAGCTTCGAGGACGGCCCGGCCCGGCGTTGTACGCGGCGGCCGCCAAAGGCAGCGAGCCCGAGAATTCGTCCAGTACCAGTTTGAGGTATCCCATACCGATGGCAATGTTGGTGTCCCGATCATTGATCTGGTGC
This sequence comes from Pseudomonadota bacterium, assembly GCA_021812315.1. Classification (GTDB taxonomy): domain Bacteria; phylum Pseudomonadota; class Gammaproteobacteria; order Burkholderiales; family Burkholderiaceae_C; genus Rhodoferax. The sequence continues at coordinate 5,503 of JAKANU010000120.1, read as the reverse complement.
GCCTTGAAGTCAAGCAGGCCAATCTTCTTGGCGGTCCAGCGTGCGGTTGCTGCCATTACCTGCATCAAACCCGAGGCACCGACACCCGAGCGCGCATCGATGATGAAACGGCTCTCCTGACGGATCAGCCCGTAGACGTACGCCGGGTCGATCCCAAGCTGGGTGGCGCGCTGCAGCACAGCGTCCTTGTGCGGCATCGGAAAGCGTTGTGCCAAGTCAATGACGCCCTGGGTCCGTTCGCTGGTGTTGATGCATCGATCCCAGATCTCGTGCTGGCAGGCCAGATCGGCCGCGGCCAGCAGTTCCCGATCGTTCATGCCGCCGTTTCTGACGTTGGTTGTGTAGTTCCACTCGCGCACCGCCTCGCTGCGCAGGCCCAGGGCAAAGGCGTCAAGGGCGCGCTGCAGTCCGATGTTCTCGCGCGCAGCTTGCTTTTCGGCCGCACTCAACGAAGGCGGGGACACTGGGACGCTGATCGTCAGGCCCAGATCCTCAAGCGCGAGTTGCTCATAAAAGCCGCGCACGCTGGCGATGCCCCGCAGCAGCTTGTCGGCCTGGGCGCGCTCAGCGTCCGAAGCGGCCAGTTGCCGGATGGCCCGTGCCCGCCAGTAAATCCAACTCGATTCCTGCTGCGCCGTCTCACTCATGGCGGCTGTCGCCTCAAGCACGGTTCTCCACTGGTTCTTGCGCAATGCCGCGCGCACCTTCCAGGCCAGGTGGTCGTCATCGAGGTCGCTGTCGCGCGCCTTGGCAAAGTACTCGAGCGCATCATCGCCAAGTTGCTTGGCAAGCTGTTTGCCAATCACCGCCCAAGTCCAGGAACGCTGCTCGGGATCCAGATGCACACTCCAGTGGTTCTCAAGCATGCTCGCGGCAAGTTCCGGGTTGGATTGCGCCAACCGGGTCAGGGCCAGCACGACCGACTCCTTGCGGATGCGCGTACCGGCGCCTGCCCGCTTGGTCAGAAAGCGCGCCGGGTTAGCACGCAACTCGTCCAAGGCCGCACTCGCAGCCGGCGAGATGATGTTGGCCGCCAGCCGCGCCGCCTTCGGCTGGTTGGCTTCCAGGGCCAGGCGCGCCTTGCGCCAGAGGTCCGACTCGGTGAGCAGGCCTGCTGCGTAAAAACGGGTTGCCGCCAGCGTGCAGCCGTCGTCGGGATCCTTTTGCGCGTACCACTGCTGCTTGAGTTTGAGCGCTGCAGCCGCACCCATGCTGGCGTTTTCGGGAAGCGTGGCGACCAGCGCATAACAACGAACCTCGCGGTCGTCGTTCATCCGGAACTCGCCGATCGCAGCAGCGAACCGGTCCCATTCGCGGCGTTGACCCAACAGCAGCAGCCAGTCATTGCGCAGTCTGTCCTCCTGATAGGTTCCGGCATACTGCCTGAAAAAGCCCTGAACCTCGTCAGGCGTGGCTGTTTCCAGGCGTGCGCGCAGTTCCCAGTAAGCTGCCCAGGGCTCCAGACTATGGCCGCGGGCCTGCGCCAGCAGGCTGCTCAGATGCTGGCCGCTGCCCTTCTTGAAGGCCTGGCTCATTTCCAAAATGACGGCGTCCGATCCCTTGCCCAGTGGCGCTTTGACCTGAGCCAGGGCCGGGCTGAGGCCCACCAATACAAGCGCGACGCGCAGCGCGATCGATGTCAAAATGCGATGAAACTGCATGGGTGGATTATGGACAACCCGGGTGGACGCAAGGTATTTCAGAAGAAGACGGCGCGCAAACAGCTGATTGAGCAACGTTTGAACCTGCCCGATCGACTACTGCGCGCCGAACAATTGCAGCAGGTCATGCGCATCTGGCTGCTCGGGCGTCCCGAGACAGTGATCGGAGCCTACTGGCCCATCAAAGGCGAGTTCGATCCCCTGCCAGCCTTGCATCGCTGGAAGGAAGACGGCGAGTTGCTCGAGCAGCCGCAGCCCCGGCGCATTGGCCTGCCGGTGGTCGACAAGGTGCACATGAGCATGCGCTTTCACGCCTGGTACCCGGGCTGCCCGATGGAAGAGGACGCCTACGGGATCCCCAAACCCAAGGGCACGGAAGTGATCGTGCCCTCGCTGCTCTTTGTGGCTTGTCTGGGCTATGCGGCCGGAGGCTACCGTCTGGGTTATGGCGGTGGCTTTTATGACCGGCTGCTGGCGACCCTGGATCCACGGCCAACCACGGTCGGGCTTGGCTTCGCAACCGCGTTCCTGCCCGATTTCGAGCCCGAGGCACATGACCTGCCGCTCGATGCCATCCTCAATGACAATGGCATTGTGTGGCCCTTGTGATGGGCGTCGGTTGCTATTGTTTTCGTAGCGAACGAGGTTTTTTCCGGTGTGCCGCCGACAGTGCCGCCTGCAGGGCCAGCCGCGCCCAAGGGGCCATCAGTTGCGGCGAATCCATGGCCTCGGCCGGCGCGCTGTAGTAGTTCATGCTCTTGGGGCCGTCCTTGGTCTGATAGACGAAGCGTTCACAACCCGCATTTTCAAACACGCTTCGCGTGCTCTCATCGCACTTGAGCCACAACTTTTCACCGGAGCCGAGGTCGGCCAGAATTGCCAGGGTCAGGCCATCGGTGCTGATGCCCCAGGCGCCGAACATGCGCCGGGCCAGACACGGCCCGGCCGCACCGAGCAGTTCGCAGCAGTATTGGGCGAATTCACTGAACGGTGCGGGCATGCGGAAATCCTAACACTCGACGATATTCACCGCCAGGCCGCCGCGCGAAGTCTCCTTGTACTTGGTCTTCATGTCGGCGCCGGTCTCGCGCATGGTCTTGATCACGTTGTCGAGCGATACCACGTGCTGCCCGTTGCCGGCGAGTGCCATACGCGCGGCGTTGACTGCCTTGACCGCACCCATGGCATTGCGTTCGATGCACGGAACCTGGACCAGTCCGCCGACCGGGTCACAGGTCAGCCCAAGGTTGTGTTCCATGCCGATCTCGGCGGCATTCTCGATTTGCTCCGGGCTGCCTCCCATGACGGCGGCCAAGCCGGCTGCCGCCATGGAGCAGGCCACGCCAACCTCGCCCTGGCAGCCGACCTCGGCGCCGCTGATGGACGCGTTGCGTTTGTAGAGCATGCCGATGGCCGCAGCGGTCAGCAGAAAATCAATGATCGCGTTTTCGGAATCGGCTGTACCGGCGGGGCCGCGCGGCAGGATGAATCGATCGCAGTAATGCAGCACCGCCGGAATGACACCGGCGGCGCCGTTGGTTGGTGCCGTGACGACGCGCCCGCCCGCGGCGTTCTCTTCATTGACCGCAAAGGCGTAGACGTTGATCCAGTCGAGCACCGACAGCGGATCGGCCAGCGTGCGTTCGGCGCGCTCGCGCAGTTGGGCCGCGAGCAAGGGCGCACGGCGTTGCACCTGATACGGTCCGGGCAGGGTGCCCTCGCTTGCAAGCCCGCGCTGCACACACTCGCGCATCACGCGCCAGATCTCCAGCAGGCCGGCGCGGATCGCCTCATCGCTGCGCCAGGTGCGCTCGTTGGCCCACATCACCTCGCTGATCTTCAGACGCTGTTGCCGACAAACACCCAGCAAGCCGTCGCCGGTCAGGAACGGGTGCGCAAGTTGCTGATAAGCCTGCAGGACCGCCTCGTTGGCGGCCCCGGCGGTGACCACAAAACCACCACCCACACTAAGGTAACGGGTTGACTTGAGCAAGTTCCCCGCAGCGTCGTAGGCACCAAATTTCATGCCGTTGGGATGTTCTGCCATCGCCGCGCGCTGATACAGCAGCAGGTGCGCCTTCTCGTCAAAGGCCAGGGCCTTGCCGCCGAGCAGCGCCAGGCGTCGCGTCTCGCGCACATCCTGCACCAGCCTGGGAATTGCCGCAACGTCCACCGTCTCCGGGGCATGTCCCATCAGTCCGAGCAGCACGGCCTTGTCCGAACCATGACCGCGACCCGTCGCACCGAGGGAGCCATACAGCTCGCACTTCACGCTCGCTGTTGCGGCCAGCAGGTCCTCGGTTTGCAGCGTCTGCGCAAACATGCGTGCGGCGCGCATCGGACCGACGGTGTGCGAACTGCTCGGACCGATGCCGATCTTGAACAGGTCGAAAACGCTGATGGCCATGAACCGATTCTAGGCAGGCCTAGCGCTGCGGGACTTGCAGGGCGCGGGCGTCGGCTTCATAGCCCGCGAGCGTCTGTACCAAATGCTGGCGCTGTGCCGCAGTGGTGCTGTTGTGCACGCTGGCCAGGGTCTTGCAAAAGTTGCGCATGAGTCGCTCGGAATAGCCCATGTCTTCGTTGGCGGGCGGCCTGATCACGCGCGCAAGCAGGGCATGCATGTCGGCGCGCAGGCCCGGGTCACCCGGCGTGCCGCCCTGCCACCGGCGCAGGCTCAACAAGGCGTCGTCTTGACGGCGCCTCAATGCGCGGTAGCTCTGGTCGGAATCAAATGCCGACTCGGCCAGCGCGGTGCGCAGGGTCTCGAGCTGGGTCTGCTCCAGATGGCCATAAAAGAACTCGTAACGATCCACCTGCTTCTCGAAGCGGTAGTTGGCGCGCTCGGTGGGCGTACCGGCGAGCCACTCATCGCGCCATTTCTGCCGGCGTTTTTCAAACTTGCGCGCAAGGTGCTCGAGTTGGCCAGAACTCAGCGTTGGCGCCAGCGCCACCAGCGTCGGCTCGGCCTGATCAAGCAGGGCCTGATAGCGCGGGCGCAGTTCGTCAACCAGGCTGCAGATCTGCGTTGCAGTCGTGTCAGACGGTGCCAGCGAGCGCAGTTTGGCCAGTGAGCCAGCGTACAGCGGCAGTTCATGGCGTCGATGCCAGGTTTGCAGCGCAGCGATGTCGGCACGCAGCCTGTGCGACTGCGCCTCGTCAAGATCGAGGTAGCCATCGAGCCACCAGTAGGTCCATTCCGGCGCGCCGTGGTAGCCCAACCTGACAGCGCTGCAAGCTTGCAGGGATAGCAGGATCAGGCTGGCCAGCAGCACGCCGATAATGTGGCGCAGGCTGGCTATTGACTTGAGCGACAAAACGGAGTCGGGCATGACGGAGAATTCAAAACACCTCGCCACATCGAGTGCGGTGGAGGTCGTGATTATGGCGGCGGGCAAGGGCACCCGCATGAAGAGCCAGCGGCCCAAAGTGTTGCACCTGCTGGCCGGGCGGACTCTGCTGCAGCATGTGCTGGACAGCGCAAAGACCCTTGCGGCGCGTCGCGTGATCGTCGTCGTCGGTCACCGTGCTACAGAAGTAGAAGCAGCTGTTGCAGGGGGCACGGGCGCTGCAGGCCAATCGGACATAAAGTTCGTGCGCCAGGAACCGCAACTCGGTACCGGCCACGCCGTGCAACAAGCGGTACCGTTGCTGGGTGATGACGCGGTCGTCGTGGTGCTCTCGGGCGACGTGCCGCTGACGCGGCCGGATACTTTGCGCGGCCTGATTGAACAGTGTGCTGGCGACAGGCTGGCGCTGCTGAGCATCGAGTTCGCTGACCCCGGTGGCTACGGTCGCATCGTGCGTGAGGGTGAGCGCGTGCGTGCCATCGTCGAACACAA
>JAKANU010000119.1 GCA_021812315.1 Pseudomonadota bacterium | reverse complement strand
GCCCTCAGGTAGCACGCGACGGCTCACGCAACCCAGCGCCGCGCGTTGTGCCAGAGTTGCATCCACGGACTCGGCGCTGACAGGTCGGCGTCGGTCCAACTGAGCTGGATATTGCGAAACACGCGCTCGGGGTGCGGCATCATCGCGGTGAAGCGCCCGTCGGCTGTCGTCACTGCCGTGAGTCCCTGCGGGCTGCCGTTCGGGTTGAATGGGTAGCGCTCGGTGGCGTTGCCGAAGTTGTCGGTAAAGCGCAGCGCGGCAATCGCCCTGGCCGCGTCACCCCTGTGCTTGAAATTCGCAAAACCCTCGCCGTGCGCCACGGCAATCGGTAACCTCGACCCGGCCATGCCGGCGAAGAACAGCGAGGGCGAATCGAGCACTTCGACCATCGACAATCGCGCCTCGAAGCGCTCGCTCTGATTCGTGGTAAAGCGCGGCCAGTGTTCTGCGCCGGGGATGATATCGGCGAGTTCGGCAAACATCTGGCATCCATTGCACACGCCCAGGCCGAAGGTGTCGGCGCGCGCAAAGAAGGTTCTGAATTGCTCGGCCAGTGCCGGGTTGAAAGTAATCGATCGCGCCCAGCCGATGCCTGCGCCAAGGGTGTCACCGTAGCTGAAACCGCCACAGGCCACCAGACCGGCAAAACTGCGCAGGCTCGCGCGGCCTGACTGCAGATCGGTCATATGCACGTCGTAGGCATCAAAGCCGGCCTCGGTGAAGGCATAGGCCATCTCGACGTGCGAGTTCACCCCCTGCTCACGCAGCACCGCGACTTTCGGACGCGACAGTAGAAGTGCCGGGCTGGACCCTTCAGGGGGCATGGATGGCCGCGCTGCGCTCGCAATGACGGAGCCGGGCTGCTGCGCCGCACGGGCAATGACAAGGCCGGACTGCGGCTCTTCGCTCGCGGTCGGCGCAAAGTAATGCAGACCGGGGTCATGCGGATCGCTGACGGCCGCGTGCTCGGCATCGGCGCAGGTCGGGTTGTCGCGGAGCTGGCAGATCTTCCAGCTGGTGCCGTCCCACACCTGGTGCAGGCTCTGCAGCGACTCGCTCCACAGCAGTTGGTCACGGCAACTGATCTGCACTTGCGCGGTGCCAACCCGATCGACTCGCGGCTTGCCGATGCAGTGGCTGCACTGCGCCAGATCATGTTCGCGCAGGATCTGCATCACCTGATCACGCCGCGCCGTGGCTACTTGCAGCACCACGCCAGGCTCCTCGTTGAACAGGGCCCGCAGTACGCGCTCGGCACCCTCTGCGCCGGCCTGCGCTGCGGCGTCGAGCGAGTCAAGCTGAAGATCGACGCCAACGTGTCCGGCAAACGCCATCTCGCACACGCAGGCCAGCAGGCCGCCGTCGCTGCGATCGTGGTAGGCCAGAACCAAGCCCTGCGCACGCAGGGCGTTGACCGCGCGAACCAGATTCACCAGATCGGTTGCCTGATCAAGATCGGGCACGACGTCACCCATCTGCCCCAGCGTTTGCGCCAGGATACACCCTGCCATGCGGTTGCGCCCACGCCCCAGATCGACCAGCAACAGGCTGGTATCGCAAGCAGTGCTCAGCTGCGGCGTGAAGGTGCCGCGCACATCGCCCAGGGTCGCAAACGCGCTGACGATCAGCGACACCGGCGAGGTCACCTTGCGCAGTTCGTCGCCGACGCGCCACTGCGTGCGCATCGACAGCGAATCCTTGCCCACCGGAATGGAAACGCCCAGCGCCGGACACAGTTCCAGCCCAACGGCCTGCACCGCGGCATACAGGGCGGCATCTTCGCCGGGTTCGCCGCAGGCTGCCATCCAGTTCGCCGAGAGCTTGACACGCTCCAGCTCAATCGGTGCGGCCAACAAATTCGTGATGGCTTCGGCCACCGCCATGCGCCCCGAGGCTGGCGCGTTGACCGTGGCCAGCGGCGTGCGCTCGCCCATGCTCATGGCCTCGCCGGCAAAGCCTGCGAAATCGGCCAGGGTGACCGCGCAATCAGCCACCGGCACCTGCCACGGGCCGACCATCTGGTCGCGGTGCGTCAGACCGCCGACGGTGCGGTCACCGATGCTGATCAGAAAGCGTTTGGACGCCACCGTTGGATGCGCCAGCACCTCCAGGCATGCCTGTTGCAGGCTCACGCCAGCCAGATCGAGCGGGGCAAATGTGCGTCTCAGCGTGCTCACATCGCGGTGCATCTTGGGCGGCTTGCCCAACAACACACTCATCGGTAAATTGACTGGGGCCCCCACGCTTGCTTCATCTTCAAGCACCAATTGGCGTTCTTCGGTGGCCACGCCGACCACGGCGAACGGGCAGCGTTCGCGCTCGCACAGGGCCTTGAACAGCGCCAGCGACTCGGGTGCAATCGCCAGCACGTAGCGCTCCTGGCTTTCATTGCACCAGATCTCCTTTGGCGCCATGCCCGACTCTTCCAATGGCACCGCGCGCAAATCAAACCGTGCGCCGCGCCCGGCGTCGTGCGTTAGCTCTGGAAACGCGTTGCTCAGGCCACCGGCGCCGACATCATGGATGGCCAGAATCGGATTCTCGGCACCACGCAGCCAGCATTGATTGATGACCTCCTGAGCACGGCGTTCAAGCTCCGGATTGCCGCGCTGCACCGAATCAAAATCGAGCGCCGCGGCGTTCGTGCCACTGGCCATGGAACTGGCCGCGCCCCCACCCATGCCGATGCACATGCCCGGGCCACCGAGCTGGATCAGCAAGGCACCGGCAGCGAAAGCGATCTTGTGCGTCTGCGCGGCGTCGATGGCGCCGAGCCCGCCGGCGATCATGATCGGCTTGTGGTAACCGCGCTGCTCCTGCTGCACCGAGCCGTCGGCGGCGCGAAAACGCAGGCTCTGCTCATACTCGCGGAAATAGCCCAGCAGGTTGGGCCGACCAAATTCGTTGTTGAAGGCAGCCCCGCCCAGCGGGCCCTCCATCATGATCTGCAGCGCGCTGGCAATGTGCCCAGGCCCGCCGTAGTCTTCCTGCCTGGCATGAAAGCGCAGCGCAGACACGGTGAAGCCGGTCAGCCCGGCCTTCGGCCGGGAGCCGCGCCCGGTGGCACCCTCATCGCGAATCTCGCCGCCGGCACCGGTGGCTGCACCGGCAAACGGGGAGATCGCGGTCGGATGGTTGTGGGTCTCCACCTTCATCAGGACATGACTTAGGACGCTCCGCTTTTGATAGCACCCTGCGCTTGCTGCATCTGCATCAACGGGCGATATGGCTGCAAAGCGTTGCAGGCCCGAACCTTCCATCACGGAGGCGTTGTCGGAGTACGCGACCAGCATGTGCTGCGGGCTTTGCTGGTGCGTATGGCGGATCATGGCGAACAGACTGTGCGCTTGCGGCACACCGTCGATGCTGAAGCTGGCGTTGAAAATCTTGTGCCGGCAGTGCTCGCTGTTGGCCTGCGCGAACATCATCAGCTCGACATCGGTCGGGTTGCGACCCAGAGCGCCGAAGGCCTGCACCAGATAGTCAATTTCGTCCTCGGCCAGGGCGAGCCCAAAGCGCGCATTCGCCTGGACCAATGCCTGCCTGCCGCCAGTGAGCACATCGACGTGTTCCATCGGACTGGCCGGCACAGCGTCGAACAGACGGTGCGTCTGAGCGCGGCTGCCGGCCACGCTTTCGGTCATCCGGTCGTGCAGCAACGCCGCCGCCCGATCCCACTGCGCCTGCGTCAAGGCCGCGCTGCCCGACTCCAGGGCCAGGCGGTATTCGACGACGCGCTCGATGCGACGCAGCGCCAGAGCGCAATTGTGCGCAATGTCGGTCGCCTTGGAGGCCCAGGGCGAGACCGTGCCCAGGCGCGGACTGACCACCACCAGCGCCGCCCGGGACGGTTCCGGTCCCGGGTCATAGGGCTCGCCGTAGTTCAGCAAGGCGCCGAGCTGGTCCTTGAGCGCGCCTGACGGCGGCTCTTGCGTGAGCACCAGGTGCACATACCGGGCGCCGATCGCGAAGATTCCTTCATGCACCGAGCGCAATCTGGGCAACAACTGGCGGATGCGGAAACTGCCCAGGGCGTTGCCGCCCTCGAATTCGGTGATGTGCGCGGTCAAGGTGGGGCCTGTGGTTTGGGCTGGGGAGGGCTGCCGGATTGACCCTGATTTTAGCTGGGCCTCCTTTGGGCAGACAGGCCCGATGGGATAATCCGCCCCCATGACGATCACCTACAAAGACGCCCAGGGCATTGCGGGCATGCGTGTGGCGGGGCGCCTGGCGGGCGAGTTGCTCGACTATCTCACGCCGCTGGTCAAGCCCGGCGTCACGACCAACGAAATCGACCGGCTCGCCGATGATTACACGCGGCGGGTGCTTGGCGCCATCTCGGCGCCGCTGGACTACGCGCCCTCAGGTCACAACCCGTATCCCAAGGCGATTTGCACGTCCATCAACCATCAGGTCTGCCACGGCATTCCGAACGACAAGCCGCTCAAGGAGGGCGACATCGTGAACATCGATGTGACCATCATCAAGAACGGCTGGCACGGCGACTCCAGCCGCATGTTCATCGTGGGCAAGGCCTCCCTCGCAGCGCGGCGCCTGTGCGCGCTGACCTACGAGGCGATGTGGCACGGCATTCTCAGGGTTCGCGATGGCGCTTATCTGGGCGACATCGGGCACGCCATCCAGCAGTTTGCCGAGGGCCACGGTCTGAGCGTGGTGCGCGAGTTCTGCGGCCACGGGATCGGGCAGAAATTTCACGAGGAGCCCCAGGTACTGCATTACGGCAAACCCGGCACACTCGAACAGCTCAGGGCCGGGATGACGATCACCATCGAGCCCATGCTCAACGCCGGGCGTCGCGAGATCAGGGAACTCGGCGATGGCTGGACCATCGTCACCAAGGACCGTTCGCTGTCGGCGCAGTGGGAACATACGGTGCTGGTGACCGAGAGCGGCTTTGAGGTGCTCACGCTCTCGCCGCTGTCGCCCCCGATACCGGCCTTCGCCCTTGCCAGCCATGCCTGAACTCGCTGCGCTGCGGGACAGGTTTCTTGGCCGTAAGGCGGCCTTGCTGGCCTCGCTGGCCAGCGGTGAAACCTCTTCAACACGCGGCGTACGCGGCACCCTGGGCGCGCTCTCGGATCTGGTTGACGAGACCGTCATCTCGCTGTGGCGCCGGGCCGGGTTCACCGCCGAGTTTGCGCTGCTGGCGGTGGGCGGATTTGGCCGCCGGGAACTGTTTCCGTGCTCGGATGTCGACGTGCTCGTGCTGCTGCCACGTGGCGAAACGCCGGACAGCGACGCGGTGCTGAAGTCGCGCATCGAAGGCTTTATCGGCAACTGCTGGGACGCCGGGATCGAAATCGGCCCGAGCGTGCGCAATGTCGCGCAATGCCTGCATGACGCCGCGGGCGATGTGACGATCCAGACCTCGCTGCTCGAAGCGCGCCTGATCACCGGTGATCGCGAGTTGTTTGCCGAGTTCCAAACGCGGTTCTTTGCGGAACTTGACCCGCACGCTTTCTTTGTCGCCAAGACGCTGGAACTGCGTCAGCGCCACAGCAAGTTCGAGGACACGCCCTATTCGCTCGAACCCAACTGCAAAGAATCACCTGGTGGTTTGCGCGACCTGCACGTCATCCTGTGGGTCGCCAAGGCAGCAGGCTACGGTAGCAGCTGGGATGCCTTGGCCCGAAGCGGCCTGGCCACGGCCTTTGAAGTCAAACAGATCAAGCACAACGAGGCCGTGTTGCGCCTGATCCGCGCGCGTCTGCATTTGTTGGCGCAGCGTCGCGAAGACCGGCTGGTCTTTGACCTGCAAACGGCGGTGGCCAAGACCTTCGGCTTCGGCACCGTGCAGGCAGACCTCGGCGCCCCCGCGCTGCGCCACGCGCTCAAGCCCAGCGAGGCCCTGATGCGCCGCTATTACTGGGCTGCCAAGGCGGTCACGCAGCTCAACCAGATCCTGTTGCTCAATATCGAGGAACAGCTGGACCTGTCAACGCATGCGCCGCGACCGATCAACACGCGCTTCAACGAAAAGGCCGGCATGGTTGACGTCGCCAGCGACGATCTCTACCAGCGCGAGCCACACGCCATCCTCGAAACCTTCCTGATCTACCAGAGTGCCGGGCTCAAGGGCTTGTCGGCGCGCACCCTTCGCGCCCTGTTCAATGCGCGCGCCCTGATGGGGGCAGGTTTTCGCAGCGATCCGGTGAACCGCGAGACCTTCCGGCGCATCCTGATGCAGCATGACGGCATCACGCATGCGATGCGGCTGATGAACCAGACCTCGGTCCTCGGGCGCTATCTGTGGGTGTTTCGCAAGATCGTCGGCCAGATGCAGCACGACCTGTTCCACGTCTATACGGTCGATCAGCACATCCTGATGGTGCTGCGCAATGTGCGCCGCTTCTTCATCGTCGAGCACGCGCACGAGTATCCGTTTTGCTCGCAACTTGCCTCGGGCTGGGACAAACCCTGGATCCTGTACATCGCGGCGCTGTTTCATGACATCGCCAAGGGCCGCGACGGTAACCATTCGCTGCTGGGCGCCTCTGAAGCCCGCCGCTTTTGCCATCTGCACGGGATCGAGCGCGAGGACCGCCGCCTGATCGAGTTCCTGGTACGCGAACACCTGACGATGAGCCACGTGGCGCAAAAGTCGGACCTCAGCGACCCCGACGTGATCGCAGCGTTTGCCAAGCAGGTGGGCAGCGAACGCTACCTGACGGCGCTTTACCTGCTGACGGTGGCCGATCTGCGCGGCACCAGCCCGAAGGTCTGGAACGCCTGGAAGGGCAAGCTGCTGGAAGATTTGTACCGCTTGACCTCCAGGTTGCTGGGCGGACACGCGCCCGACGCCGACGCCGAGGTCGAATCGCGCAAGCGTGAAGCCCTGGTTCTGATGGCCTTGCGCGCCATGCCCTTTGAAGCGCACAAGCGGCTGTGGAATACGCTCGATGTCGGCTACTTCATGCGCCATGACGCCGCCGACATCGCCTGGCAGACGCGCCAACGCTCGCGTTTCGTCGGCTCCGGCAAGACCGTCGTGCGCGCGCGCCTGTCGCCGCTGGGCGAAGGACTGCAGGTATTGGTCTACACGCCGGATCAGCGCGATCTGTTCGCCCGCATCTGCGGTTACTTTGACAAGAGCGCCTTCAGCATTCTCGATGCGCGCATCCATACCGCCAACAATGGTTACGCGCTGGACATGTTTCAGGTCGTCGCCTCCAACCTGCACGAACACTATCAGGAACTCGCCAGCATGGTCGAGAGCGAGCTCGGGCGTGCACTGAGCGCAGGCGGGCCCCTACCCGCACCGACGCGCGGACGCGTGTCGCGCCGCGTCAAGAGTTTTCCGATCGCACCGCGCGTGACACTGCGCCCGGACGAGAAGGCCCAGCGCTGGCTGCTGAATATCTCGGCCAGCGACCGGGTTGGACTGCTGTATTCGGTCGCATGCGTGCTGGCCCGGCACAACATCAACCTTCAGTTGGCCAAGATCGCCACCCTGGGCGAGCGCGTCGAAGACACCTTCCTAATCGAAGGCGCCGAACTGCAAAGCAGCCGCGCGCAGATTGCCATCGAAACCGAATTGCTTGAGGCCCTGAGCTGAAGCCCGCGGTCGGACCTGTCGACGCGGCATCGGCACATCCGGTCAACCCGGGGGCAGACGAAACTTGCCGTCTCTGCTAAGCTGGAGTCCCTCAATGTTGTTGAAAGGGTGTGTCGAATGAAAACCAAGTCAAGATTCGTGGGTCTCGCAACGGTAGCCATCGCTTTGGCCGCCCAACACTCCACAGCGCTGGCCCAGCAGGCGCGCGAAATCGATATTGCCTATTCCCCGGTTGCGACACCGATTCCGACACTCTCGCAGTGGGCGCTGATGGGGCTGTCGCTGCTGCTGGCGGCGATTGCCGTCTACGCCTTGCGCAACAAGGCTGGCGGCAAGCCGCTGGCCTCGGTGATCCTGGTGTTTGCGGTCTCGCTCGCAGGCATTAGCGGGAGGCAGTTGATGAGCGAAGCGAACGCAGTTGGCGTATCCCCCGAGTGCTCGTCGCCTTCGGCATGCACCATGTCCAACACTGCGGGTGGCGTAGTGCACATCTATACATCGGGATGCACCCAAACCGTCACGGTGACCAATGTCGCGCCGAACACCTCGCGCCACCAGGGCGCGGCGGCAACGCCGCGCGTTTCCGCAAAATCGTCCGGCAGCAGACCTGCAAACACGAACGACCAGCCGATGCGCTCGGCGTCGGTCACATAGGAGG
>JAKANU010000118.1 GCA_021812315.1 Pseudomonadota bacterium | reverse complement strand
GTGACGCCCGAAGCGACACCGAGCCAGGCTCCGAGAACGGTCGGGACGAGACTCAACGCGAGCAACCAGTAGGTGTTGCGCAATACCTTGTTGCGTTGCTCGGTCACGGCGAGCTTGCCGTAGCCGCGGTCGATGGATTGAACGTTGTCGGTCATGGTTGGACTCCTTCTGATGCTGTCCGGCTCATATGGGGGGATTCTAGGTTGAATCAAGAGCCAGCGCCAAATGCCCCCGTGCCACGCCGGTCTCTACAATCCCTCGGATTGGCTCTGGACTCGTTAAGTTCCGGTGCTGAACCAATAACACAACTGGAGCTTGCCGATTTGTTGCGTCGTGAAGCCGTTGTATCGGTCTGGTCGATCCTGAACAGGTGCATCCACACCTGCCTTGCGTGGGGCGGGGGTGACGCATGACCAGTAGCGTGCGCCTGCATGGTTGGCTGCTTGCCCTGTGGTTTGTGGCGTCGTTCGGGGTGGTGTTCTTTGCCCGCGATCTGCAGTTCGTCATCAACGGCTGGCCGGTCGGATTCTGGTTTGCCGCGCAGGGCAGTGTGTTTGTTTTCATCGCCATTGTTGCCGTTTTTGCATGGGTTGCGAACCGTCGGGAGACCAGCAATGGGCACGACGATGCAGCGTACGCAATCTACACACGCAGCTTGCATCGCAGGTTTGCGGCTTATGTCGTTTGCCTGGTGCTCCTGTTGCTGGTCCTGGCGTTGGCCGAGCAAAGAGGATTGGGCAAGACTTGGGTCGGCGGTACGTTCTTGCTTGTTACGCTTGCGGTTTACGCCGCGATCGGCATTTATGGTCGTACGTCGGCCGCTTCCCAGTATTACGTGGCCGGACGCAACGTTCCGGCCGTTTACAACGGCATGGCGACGGCAGCTGACTGGATGAGTGCCGCGTCCTTCATCAGCATGGCTGGTGGGCTCTACCTGCAGGGGTTTTCCGGTTCTGGATCGCAACCTGGCGGTTTGGTGTACGTCCTGGGCTGGACCGGCGGCTTCTGCTTGGTTGCGTTGTTCGTGGCCCCATATTTGCGGGAGCTTAATCTCTACACAGTCCCGGACTATTTTGGTGTCCGCTTTGGCGGTCGGTGGCCCCGGGCCATCGCCGCTTGTGCGGCCGTGTTGTGCTCGTTTACTTATGTCGTGGCACAGATTTACGGTGTGGGCCTGATCACGTCGCGCCTGACGGGTGTTCATTTTGAGATCGGCATCCTGCTTGGTCTTGGCGGCGTATTGGTGTGCTCATTTTTGGGCGGGATGCGGGCCGTGACCTGGACCCAGGTGACTCAATACGTTGTGCTGATACTGGCCTTCCTGATCCCGGTTTCCTGGCTGGCCTACAAGCAGTTGGGCAATCCACTCGCAGCCGCGGTTTACGGTCGGCAACTCGAAAAGATCGCCTCGCTCGAATCAAGACTTGAAGCAGCACCCGCGGAAGCGCAAGTGATTCGTGAATATGCGCGACGTGCCAGGGACTATGAACACAGGCTAAGAGATGTCGAGGCCTCGCTGGAGTCGGAGCGCCGGATCCTGCGCGAGCGCATGCGTGCGCTCAAGGAAGGGCATGCCGACGAGGCGGCGCTGGTTGCGGCGCGACGCGAACTCGCAAGCCTGCCCAAGGACGCGCAAGACGCGCGAGTGATCTGGACGCGAGCCATGCAGGACAACCTGGAGCGGGCAACACCGCTGGGCGGCCTGCCGCGGCATGCGCAGGCGTTTGCGGGTGATCCTGAGGGCAGCGCGGAAGAGCGGCAGGCGTTCGAGGTTTCCCGGCGCAACTTCCTTGCCTTGATGTTTTGTCTGATGATCGGCACTGCTGGTCTGCCCCATTTGTTGACCCGCTTCTATACGACCCGCACCGTGTCCGAAGCGCGAACCTCGGTGGTCTGGTCGCTACTGTTCATCGCATTGCTGTACCTCGCGGCACCTGCGCTGGCGGTGCTGGTGAAATATGAAATCATGAGCCAGCTCGTCGGGCAGCCCTTTGACGCTTTGCCATCCTGGATCGCACAGTGGGCCAAGCTCGATCCGGCACTGGTCTCCGTCAGTGATGTCAATGGCGACCGAATCCTGCAGTTCGCCGAGCTCAAGCTCGGCGCAGACGTTGTGATGCTGGCGACGCCCGAGCTCGGGGGGCTTCCCTACGTCGTTTCCGGCCTCGTGGCGGCGGGTGGCCTGGCCGCCGCACTGTCAACCGCCGACGGCCTGTTGCTGACCATTGGAAACGCCGTTGCACATGATTTTTTCTACCGCGGCGAGACCGGAGGCGCCGAGGCTGTCCGACGTGTCATGCTGTCGAAGTTCGTTTTGTTGATCGTCGCTTTGATGGCTGCGTACGTGGCGGCGCATCGTCCGGCAGATATTCTCTACCTGGTGTCGGCGTCGTTTTCGCTGGCCGGGGCCGCCTTCGTTCCGGTCATGGTGCTGGGAATTTTCTGGCCCCGGACCAATCGCCACGGGGCGGTTGCGGGCATGCTGACCGGACTGGGGTTGACGGCCTACTACATGGCCATCAATTCGACAGCCCTGCGCTCGACCCTGGGCTTGTCCGGTTCCGGCCTTTGGTTTGACATCCAGCCGATTTCGGCAGGGGTCTTCGGGGTTTTGGCGGGAGCTGTTGCCACCGTGCTGGTCAGTGTCGTGTCGGCCCAGCTCAGGGCGACGTCAGGCCGCGGGTCGGTGGCATCGAGTTGATCTATAATGGATGGTTTCCCCTTGCCACACTTCAATCAGACGCTGAAGGTGGCTTTTATGCCCGGTTGCGGGCCATCCACAAGGAGTATGCATGCGTCATTATGAAATCATTTTGATGATCCATCCGGATCAAAGCGAGCAGGTTCCCGCCATGCTCGAGCGTTACAAGGGAATGATCACCTCGGGGGGCGGCAAGGTGCACCGGGTCGAGGACTGGGGTCGACGCCAGATGGTCTATATGATCAACAAGCTTGCCAAGGCCCACTACCTTTGTGTGAATATTGAGGCCAATCAGGCCGTGATGGCGGAGCTTGAGCACGCGTTCAAGTTCAATGACGCCGTATTGCGCCACTTGACTGTGTCGAAGAAGAAGGCCGACACGGAGCCGTCTTCGATGATGAAGACGGTTGAGCGTGAAGACGCGCGCAAGAACCAGCAGGCTGAATATCAAGCCTGAGAGCGCACATCCAACCATTTTGTCAGCGAGGAGTGTGAAACAGGTTGCCAATCAGCTTGTGCTGGGCGCTGCGATTGCCGAGCTTGATCCCATGCGCTATACGCCGGCTGGGCTGCCAGCACTGAACATGAGACTCATGCATGAGTCCGATGTCCAGGAAGCCGGACAGATGCGACAGGTAAAGGCGGTGATTGGAGCGGTGGCCTTTGGAGCGGTGGCTGAGCGGCTTGGAAGGCAAGCCATTGGCAGTGTCTGGAGATTCCAAGGTTTTCTGGCGACTCCTCGCAACGGCAAGCACCCTGTGTTTCATATCCAAGAATTTCAGCAAGACTAATTCGTAATATTCAAGGAGTCCATCATGGCCGGACCAAGACGTTTCAACAACAAAGACAAGCGCCCCAAGCGCCCTGCTCAAAATCTGCTTTTCAAGCGCAAGCGGTTTTGCCGCTTCACCGTGACAGGAGTGGAAGAGATCGATTACAAGGATATCGATACCCTGCGCGATTTCATTGCCGAGAACGGCAAGATCATTCCGGCGCGTTTGACCGGTACCCGTGCCATTTTCCAACGCCAGCTCAATACAGCGATCAAGCGTGCGCGCTTTCTCGCGCTGTTGCCGTACAGCGATCAGCACAGGATCTAAGGAACACGACCATGCAAATCATTCTGCTCGACAAGGTGGTGAACCTTGGCAATCTCGGTGAGATCGTTCGTGTCAAGGACGGTTACGCCCGCAACTTCCTGATTCCGTCGGGGCGTGCACGCCGCGCAACGGCCGCTGCCAAACTTGAGTTCGAGGCCCGGCGCGCAGAACTCGAAAAGGCGGCTGCCGCGAAGTTGGCGGAGTGCCGGACCATGGGTGAGAAGTTGGCTGGTACAACGGTCAAACTTACACAGAAGGCTGGGGTTGACGGCCGACTGTTTGGTTCGGTGACCAATGCTGACATTGCCGAAGAGTTGTCCAAGACGGGCGTCAAGGTGAGCAAGTCGCAGATTCGCATGCCCGCCGGCCCGATCAAGACGGTTGGCGATAGCACCGTCAGTGTGGCCCTGCATACCGACGTGGTGGTTGATATCGGCGTTTCCGTCTACGGCGAAACAACCTAGTCAGATCCCACTGCAGGGCAAGGCCGCCAGGAGTAACAGCCTAGCGGCCTTTGTGCTTTTTTTGCGCTGGCCTGTGGGCCCATTTCCACAGTTTGTTCACAGCATCCAACCGCCTATTGCCCAGCTATTCACTCGACCTCAGTTGCGCGCTGTCGTAGTATTGACGGTGCAAAGGAAACTTAATGTCTGACGTACCTTCTGCTGTGGTCGACGATCTTGGTCAAGACCGACAGGTGGCCCAACTTCGCATCCCGCCGCACTCCATTGAGGCGGAGTCAAGCGTCCTTGGAGGATTGCTGCTGGATAACAGCGCTTGGGACCGCGTCAGCGATTTGCTGCACGACGCAGACTTTTATCGCTTTGAGCATCGCCTGATCTTTGGTGCCGTCGGAACCCTGATCAATGCCTCCAAACCGGCCGATGTCATTACCGTCTTTGAACAGCTCTCAGGACAGGGTCGAGCCGAAGAAGTTGGAGGACTGTCCTACCTCAACGCTCTGGCGCAGTACGTGCCCAGTGCCGGAAACATACGCCGCTATGCAGAAATTGTTCGTGAGCGCGCGATTCTGCGCAAGCTTGTTTCCGTCAGTGATGAAATTGCCACCAATGCCTTTAACCCGATGGGCCGGGCGGTGGCGGTCATCCTCGATGACGCTGAGCAAAGGATATTCAGCATTGGCGAAGAAGGTGCGCGCACCAGGCAGGGTTTTCAAGCCATGGACACGCTGGTTGTCGCCTTGCTCGACCGGGTCACGGAGATGTCCGAAAACCCCAATGACGTCACCGGCGTGCCGACCGGGTTCTATGATCTGGACCGGTTGACTGCGGGTTTCCAGGCCGGCGATCTGATTGTGCTGGCAGCACGCCCCTCCATGGGCAAGACCGCGCTGGCAATCAATATCGCCGAACATGTCGCCTTGCATGAGGGCCTGCCGGTGGCGGTGTTCTCGATGGAAATGGGCGCTTCGCAACTCGCCGTGCGTATCGTGGGATCGATTGGGCGCATTGATCAAAGCCATTTGCGCACCGGAAAACTTAGCGATGACGAGTGGCCGCGTCTAACCGAGGCGATCGAGAAGTTGCGCTCCATCTCTTTGCATATCGACGAAACGGCCGGCTTGACCTCAAGCGAACTTCGCGCCAACGCCAGACGCTTGGCGCGACAGTGCGGCAAGCTTGGATTGATCGTGGTTGACTACTTGCAACTGATGAGCGGATCGACGTCGAGTGACGGCGAGAATCGTGCCACCGAACTTGGGGAAATATCGCGCGGGCTGAAGATGCTTGCCAAGGAGTTGCAGTGTCCGGTACTGGCTCTGTCCCAGCTTAATCGCAGCGTTGAAAGTCGACCTGACAAGCGACCCATGATGAGCGATTTACGGGAGTCGGGTGCCATCGAGCAGGACGCGGACATCATCATGTTCATTTATCGTGACGAGTACTACACCAAGGATGCCTGCAAGGAACCCGGGGTGGCTGAAGTGCTGATTGCCAAGCAGCGCAACGGCCCGACCGGTATGGTCAAACTCGCCTTTCTCAAACCGATCACAAAGTTCGAGAGTCTTGCCAACGGTGGTGGCGGTCACTTCTGAGACGAGTGCGAGGCCGAGTATGCGTTGCTACACCACCAGGGAGAGGGCGGCAAAGTCGCCGACGCGCTCGCCGAGTCCCGCTTCCACGACCTGACAGCCATCAGTCATGGCCGGCAGCTTTCCGGCCATATGTTTGCGCAGCCTCGGTAGCAGCTTGTCGCGATGCGGCCAAAACAATCCGCCGCCGATACTGATGCGTTGCAGGTCCAGCATCGCGACCAGGTTGTACAGGGCTCGGGCCATGACACGGCACAGTCCATCGATCAGGTCCGTGGCGCCTGCGTCGCCCGTGCCGGATGCGGCAAACAGGGCCGCAGCATCGCAGTAGCCTAGATGCCGAAAGCGGCGCTCAATGGCATTGCCCCCTATGAGGCTCTCCACATCGCCCACGTTGCCGCATCCGCATATATTGGTCAAGTCGTCGGTCACGAAGAGATGTCCTCCATGCCCTGCGTTGCCGTTCTTCCCGTGCAGGACCCGACCATCGACGCACAAA
Organism: Pseudomonadota bacterium; assembly: GCA_021812315.1. Lineage (GTDB taxonomy): Bacteria > Pseudomonadota > Gammaproteobacteria > Burkholderiales > Burkholderiaceae_C > Rhodoferax. The sequence goes on along the minus strand of JAKANU010000118.1, from coordinate 1,885 downwards.
CCCATGCCAATGCCCGTGCTCCATGTCACGTAGGCGCAGTGTGCCAGGGGTTGGTCGCCGTCGCGCAACGCGCCCCAGCGTCGTTCCGCTTCGAGTGCAGCAATGCCGTCATTCTCAAGGCGCAGGTTCTTGAAGTGCCTGCGCAGCGGTGCTTCCAGAGGGGCTGAGCGCCAGTCGTTGAATTGACCCGGCGCGGGGCCTGCGAGTCCTTCGCAGATATTCGGAGCCGCCAATTCGATTGATCCGGCGCGCAATACAAACGGACCGCAAGAAGACACGCCGACTTTGGACAGGCTGGTCAGCGGAAGATGGGCCAGCGTACAGCAGTGGCCGATCAATGCGATAACTTGTCGTGCCAGTGCGTCGTGGGTGCCTACCTTGGCGGTTGGTTCGATCGCTCGGATGGCCAAACCCTGCGGCCGCACCAGTGTCACGGACACCTTGCTACCCCCAATGTCAACACAGGCGATGGGGGCGTTCTCCATCGTGTCCACGAAGCAACGGGGTATGGCCTGTTCGCTGATATTGATCATTACGCTGACTCCGAGAGCTTACCAAGCCGACTATAGTCACAGGCGGAAAGTCCGCGAATCTACTTCTGAAAAAAAATAGTGTGCGGATAAGGCGTATGCGAGGCAGGGCATAGGGAAGTGAACATGGTAAACAATGAGCAGGACCGTTATTTATTTCGCGAGGGAACGCACGCCCGGCTGTACGAGCAGTTGGGGTGCCACCCGCGCCCCGATGGCGGCGCTGACTTCGCCGTCTGGGCGCCGAATGCGCACTCTGTGTCGGTTGTTGGGGACTGGAACTATTGGTCCGGCGATGCGGACCGAATGATGTTGCAGGATGATGGCACTGGCATCTGGCGAGGCTTCGCCGAAAACGCGGCCCACGGTCAGGGCTACAAGTTCCGAATCTGGTCGCGCGGCGGAAGTCGGGCCGTTGACAAAGCCGACCCATTCGCATTTTGCGCGGAGCCGCCACCAGCTACCGCTTCACGCATCTGGAGCCTGGAGCACACGTGGAACGACCGGCAGTGGATGAAGTCTCGCGGGCCGAGGAATGCGCTCGATGCGCCAATGTCGGTCTACGAAGTCCATCTCGGCTCGTGGCGGCGTAAGGACGGAAACTTTCTGGGTTATCGTGAGATAGCGCGCTTGCTTGCCGAGTATGTGATCGACATGGGATTTACGCACGTCGAGTTGATGCCCGTAACGGAGCACCCCTTCTATGGTTCCTGGGGCTACCAGACGACGGGCTATTTTGCCCCTACTTCGCGCTACGGTACGCCTCAGGATTTCATGCACTTTATCGACCACCTTCATCAGCAGGGCATCGGTGTGTTGCTTGATTGGGTACCCTCACATTTCCCGACCGATGAGCACGGACTGGGCTACTTCGATGGCACGCATCTTTTCGAACATGCCGATCCCCGGCAGGGCTTTCACCCGGAGTGGCAGTCCAGCATCTTCAACTACGGGCGCAACGAGGTTCGAAGTTTCCTGATCTCATCCGGTCTCTTCTGGCTGGACAAGTACCACCTCGATGGCCTTCGTGTGGACGCAGTTGCCTCCATGCTCTACCTTGACTATGCACGCAAGGACGGGGAATGGATTGCCAACCCTCACGGAGGGCGGGAAAACCTGGACGCGGTGGACTTCCTGCAAACCCTGAACCGGGCGGTGTACCGGGAGCATCCAGACACGCTCACCATTGCCGAAGAGTCGACCGCCTGGCCGCGCGTATCGCGGCCAACTGACATGGACGGACTCGGGTTTGGTATGAAGTGGAACATGGGCTGGATGCACGATAGCCTGGCGTACATGAAGCAGGAGCCCATTCATCGCAAGTACCACCATCACCAAATGACTTTCTCGCTGGT
>JAKANU010000117.1 GCA_021812315.1 Pseudomonadota bacterium | reverse complement strand
ATTGAGTTTATCTTCATCGGAGTAAATCAGATGCGTGTCCGGATGTTTGTTGATGGCATCCGCCACCCAATACAGCGCATGCTCACTTAACAAGTCATCATGATCGAGCAAGGCAACCCACTTTCCTGTGGCAATCTGCAACGCGGAATTCGACGCTGCAGAAATGTGCCCATTCTGTTCGCGCCATATCACCTTGATACGCGCATCATTCTTTGAGTATTGTTCAAGAATGGGGCGAATGGTGATGTCAGTGGAAGCGTCATCCGCGATACACAGCTCCCAGTTGGGATAGATCTGATTTTGAACCGATTCTATGGCTGCTGCCAACCACTTGGGGCTCGGGTTGTAGGTTGGCATGATCACCGAAATCAGCGGTCTGTCAGGCCATGAGGCAAGTGTTTTGCGCATGGTGTCACGCACTTCATCCGTAAGGCTGTCATAGCGACGAAGCCACTCGGCGTAGTCATTTCTATCGAAGCTACCGGAGCCGCCGGTGGGGAAAATATTCCGTGGAAACACAGCCTCACAAATGCCGAACAATAGACCTTTAGCACCTACGACTCGATACAACTGCAGGGTTGCAGCGAGGGCGTTCTTGACGCCGCCCAGGCGTTGTACGGTATTGACAACTGCTGCGACCGGAGCAAAAGAAACCTGTACAGATCGAAGGGCGAACCTCAATGGCGCGGTAACACGCCAACTCAGTGAAGACTTGAACTGAGTCTGTACCGCAGTCAGCTGCGCGCTCAGGGTCTCAATTTGCGCATCACGTCTGCGCAAGGTGGTGTGCAATTCCGTCGCAGCCCTTGATGCCTCAAAGCGCTCAAATTGCCGCCCACCCAGGGCCGCAAAATAGGTCACCAACTGTGCCTTGTCTGAATCCGCGGCACCCAGCCAAGTCAGTTCCCTGTCTGGCGGCGCATTGTTCAATTGCAGGATTCCCAGGCCAAATGAGTGAGAGAACTCGCAGTGTGAGGGATATCGCAGCTTCAGCTCGTCCCAGAACTTCCAGACCTCAAAATTGCGGTCACGAACACTTATGTCATGAAATAGCACCACGGCGCCCGGCGCAAGTTTAGGCAGCCAGGTTTCAAAATCATGACGGACAGCCTCATAAGTGTGCAGTCCGTCAATGTGCAAGAGGTTTATCGACCCGTCGTCAAAATAATCTACTGCTTCATCAAAAGTCTTTCGTAGTAGCTGGGAGAAGCCGCTGAAGTGCTCTTTATTGTGCGCGGCGACTTTCTCGTAAATGTCATCACTGTATTGACCCGCGTGGTCATCTCCCTGCCATGTATCGACGGCATAGCATTTTGACGAAATACTTCTGTCAACCACAGATTGGCAGAATGAAAAATATGAATGTCCGTAGTGAGTGCCAAGCTCGACAAATATCTTTGGGGAAGTCTCCTGCATGAGCCACCAAGCAAAAGGCAAGTGTCCGAACCAAGCACTGGGCGATCCCAGCAAGTTCGGAATATATGAGGCGGCGCCAAGCAAAGTGTCTGGAATCGCCATAGAGCCGAATTTTCTACTCATTGACGACCTTCAATTCAACTCGCTCGAAAGGTATGCCGACCAGACCCCATCGAATTTTCTCTGAGGAAACATTAATGATCAGCGCATCGTGCATATAGTGGTGCTGGACGTTCTCGAAAAGATCGCCCTCCGCAACAGAGGCCACCACTGCATATTGTCCATTGGGAAGCATGGGCAGCCGGAATTCAAAGATGCCTTCGAAAGTCATTTCCGCGCCTACTTCGATCGGCATGCAGTTTGTGAAGGGTAGTGTGTTTTCGCCGAACAAGTCTTGCCCCAGACGGTCGCGTACGACGAAACCGAGTATCGGGTGTGACATAAATTTATGGGTTCGCGCTCGAATTGTCATGCGAACACGCTCTCCACCCTTGAATACATTTTCCAGCTTGGTCGACATATGCGTCAGAGAAACGGACAGGACATCCGCTTGATCGGATTTCCAGCCGTTGGCGCCTGCAAGATTGTCGCGCACCGTTGCCACCGAGTCATAGTGGATCAGCGTCGACGTTGCATGTTCGTAGCTGGTTTGACCGGGGTCTGCCAACTCGCCATTGGCTTTGGGCGGCAGCGGACTCAGCCTTGACTCATCACCATAAATCTCTTGCAAGGTGTACTGCAGATACGCCTGAGCGACACTCTTTGCTGTGCCGGTTTGTTCGATCCGGCCGTCCTTCAACCAGAGGCCTGACTGACAGAGATTTTGCACGGCTGCGGTGTCGTGACTGACAAATATGAGCGAGCCACGTTCTTGAAAGCGTCTGATGAAACGCATGCACTTTTGCGTGAACACGGCGTCGCCCACCGACAGTGCCTCATCGACGACCAGGATATCGGCATCGACATGCGCAATCACGGCAAAGGCCAGACGAACATACATGCCGCTGGAGTAGGTCTTGACCGGCTGTTCAATGAACTGGCCAATATCTGCAAACGAAGCGATAGCGTCAAAGCGATCGTCAATTTCCTTGGTCCTGAGCCCCAGTACCGACGCATTCATGTAGACGTTCTCGCGGCCGGTGAACTCCGGATTGAAGCCAGACCCGAGCTCGAGCAGCGCTGCCACCCGGCCGGTGGTCTGGATGCTGCCGGTGGTCGGCGTCAGAGTGCCGCAAATCATTTGTAGCAGGGTCGATTTGCCGCTGCCGTTGCGCCCGATGATGCCCAGCGTCTCGCCCTTCTTGATCTCAAACGATACGTCTTGCAGCGCCCAGAATTCGCGGAAGTATCGTTGAGGCGGCCGGCCAGCCAACTGCTGCAGCGGCGGCAATACGAACTGTCTCAGCCGGTCCCGCGGCGCGCCGTAGATCTCGTAGCGCTTGCTCAGCTTGGTGACGCGCACGGCGATGTCGTCAGAGGACATCTGCAAACCCCTTGCGTGTTTTCTGAAACCATGCGTAGCCAACCCAGGCAATTGCTGTCGCGAGCAGGGTGTAGGTGCTCCAACCCAACCAATTGGGCGAATGCCCCCAGATCAGGACTTCGCGCGCCTGCTCGATGATGAAGGTCAGCGGGTTGGCCATGATGAACGGGCGCAAGCGCTCGGGCACGGCACTGACCGGGTAAAAAACCGGCGACAGAAACATCAACACTGTGGTCACGATTCCAACCACTTGGCCGACGTCACGCAGGAAAACGCCGACCGATGCCAGCATCCAGGCCAGCCCCGCCACCATTATGACCAGCGGAAGCAGGATCAAAGGGGTAAAAATCAGGGTCCATTGCAGGTAACCGTTGAACAGTGCAAAAGCGACCAGCAGCACGGCAAGGCTGATGAGACTGTGAAACAAGGCCGAACCAATGGCCACGATCGGGAGAATCTCAAGCGGAAACACAACCTTCTTGACGTAGTTGGCGTTAAGAAGTACCAGACCCGGCGCGCGGTTGACGACGTCACTGAAGAGGCTCATGACGATCATGCCGACGAATAGCAAGAGTGCGAACTGGGTTTTGCTGCCGTCAGCACTGGTACCGCCCCATTGGGACTTGAATATCACCGAAAAGACAATGGTGTAAACCACCAGCATGAGTACCGGATTGAAAAAGGACCAGGCGATGCCGATGACCGAGCCCTTGTAGCGCCCCACGACCTCACGCCGGGTCATCTGCGCGATGAGCTGGCGATTGCGCTGCAGGCTCTTACCCAGCGCCAGCAGCGAGGCGGATTGGGTCGCGTGCGGGTTGACGGCGGCGGGTAACGGCGGCATGCGAGTATCGAGTGCTTGGGCTGGCGTGTGGATTATCAGGCATCACAACATCTTTTCCAGCCATTCGGAGAACACGAAACTCGCGTAGCCCCGGCGGTAGAACCTGCTGCTGATTGACTGGCGAAGTGTCGATGGCGCAACACGCGCAGTCTTCCGAAACTTGGCGCGCTCCGCGAGCAGTGCCGGCAGTTGACCGAAGGCATCACGGTATATCGCAAATAGTACGCCCGGTTGACCGGAGAGGGTATGTCGCGCGATAGTCAGCAAATGGGCCAGCAGCAGCCAGGGGCTATGCCTGGCCAAAATCGAAGTCGGAATCAGCTTCCAATGCATCCACAGAGAGTTGCGCAGGCCATGATAGGCGATGAAGCGGTCGGCCCTAGTTCGACTGCTGGCTTGGCCCTCGTGCAAGGCGGCAAGTTGATCAACGTAAGCGGGCCGGTAGCCGAGGAGATTGGCGCGCAGCGCCAAGTCCGTGTCCTCGCAGTAGCAAAAGAAGCGCTCGTCAAACAGGTACCCCGTTGTGGCCTTCATGTCTTCCACAAAGCATCGGGTCATCATGCAGCATCCGCCCGTTGGGCCTAAATAGGGATCCGATATGTCTTTCCGGTCAGCGGGCATCAAACTGGCATACATGGCGATGCCAAGTGTGTCGACTTCTTCGGGAGAATCGAGCTTGTGCATGCGTGCGCCCGACATGCCAACCGCGCTGTCAGTGACGTCCAGGGGCCTGCGCAGCACGCCGATCATTTCCGGCATGGCAAGCGCATCATTGTTGAGCAAGCCAATGTAATTGCAAGCTTGCAGGCACAGAAGCTGATCAACCAGGAAATTGCTGCCGGCGGCGAAACCAAGGTTGGCATCGCTGCGAAATAATTGAATATGACTGAACCGCGCTTCGCTCAGGCCACTCTCGAGTTGACCAAAATCGCTTTCAGCAGACCCGTTATCGAGAATCAGGATCCACGCCGGCGGCTCAAGACATTCGACAAGCGAGGCTACACAGCGCAAGGTTTGTGTCGCGGTGTTGTAGTTGATGATTGTGTAGCCGACGTCGCGCTCGTTGCCCGGATGCGCAAGCGCCGACAGTGTCAGCGCGAGTTTGGGCACTGTCTCCAGTCGCGGGAAGGGAACCTCGGGCATGATGGCGCCGCGCACCCGCACTAGATACGCCAGCGTGCCAGGCACAGCAATGTCGTGGTCGCCATGTAGCGCGCGACGCTCGGCCAGGAGTGGAAGATGCGCGACTTCCCGATCTGTCGCGTGCTCATGTCGACCGGAACTTCGGCGATGCGCAGGCCTGACTTTCGCAACAGCAGCAGGACCCCGACGTCCTGGTAGTCCAGCAGCGTTGCCTCTTCAGCTGCCAGCAATTCGATCGCCAGGCGGTTGTAGCAACGGAAGCCCGAGGTGAGATCGCGCAGCTCGAACCCAGCAAGGGCGCGGAACCAGCGCCACGCAAGGTGACGCAGGCGGCTCGCGCGCTGCGGGTGCGCACCAATCACGACGTCGGCCTCGGGTAACCCCGCCAGCAAGCTTGCAATCTCGCGCACCTCATGTTGCCCATCAGCGTCCATTGTGACCACCGTTTGATAGCCCTGTCTTCGGGCATGGCGAATACCCAGTTGCATGCCGCCCCAGGCCCCCAGTGGCAAGGTCGGACGCGCGACCGTTGCACCCGCCTTGCGGGCCATGGCTGCGGTGTCATCGGTGCTGTGGTCATCGACGACGAAAATGTCGTGCCATCCCGCGGTGGTCAGCGCTCGGACGAGTTGCGCTATGGTGGCGGCCTCGTCTCGCGCCGGAATCACAATCAGGGTCGACGAGCGTATTTGCCGGGATTCCAGCCCCTGACTGGCCAGGTGGTATTGTGTCGCGATATGGTCCGCGCAGGCGGCTATCGAAAAGCGCGTGACCAGGGCCTGCCGTCCGCGGATACCCCATGCCTTGAGGACTTCGGGCTGATTCACCAGACCCTCCAAGGTCTTGCGCCACGCGACGGCATCGCCCGGCGGCAGATCAGCCAACCCAGCATCGCTCGACGACACGACCCATGGCATCCCGGATCCCGGCAGCTTGCTGACGACGCATGGCTTGCTGTGCGCCATGGCTTCGAGCAGCACCACACCAAACGCCTCGGTTCGTTCAATCGAAGGCAGACACAGCACATCGCAACTGGCCAGAAGGGCGTGCTTCCGGCTTTCTTCAATGTTGCCGGTGAACAGCACATTTGGTTCGGTACCCGGAGGCGTGGTGGTTCTGACTTGGGCGTTTAGCTGCTGCCACGACTCCCCGTGGCCGGCAATAACAAGCTGTAGTTGCGACGACCCGGTGACCGCGGCAATGAGGGTTTCGAACCCCTTGTAATGAGCGAGACGCCCGATGGCCAGCAGCTTCAGACGTCCTGCCTGCCAGGGCGTCGGAAGGTTTTCCAGGCTTGGCAATTCCGGGTCAATTCCCAAGGGAATCGCCACGCACTTGTGCTGCCATCGGCGCAGAGGTTCGCTGGCGAGGAGGTACGGTGCTGAGGTGACGATGATCCTTTCGGCGCGTTCCAGCACGGCTTGCTCAAACGGCCGGTACAACAAGTACGCCAAGGTCAGAGGCCCTTGACTGCCGGAAACGATGACGTCGGAATGCCAATGCACGATCCACGGAATCCGGCGGGCGCAGGCCATGTTCAGTGCCCAAAAGGCCGAGTTGTTGGGCATATGCAGGTGCAACAGATCCGGCTTGATCTCGGTGATCGCGCGCACCAGCGCTGCGCGGAATCCCAGAGCAATGGGTGCGTAAAGGAATTGCAACTGTACGGGTGCACGCCGCAGCCAGGGTGGATCCTGGTCCAGGGGCAATCCGTGCACCAGCGCGTGGCTGTCCAGGCCCTGCAGACGCTGGGTTTGCACGAGATCACGCAAGAACGACTCCATGCCACCTCGGTGTGGGGGAAAAAACTTGCCGATATGCAGAACGCGCCGAACCATGTTTGGATGCTACCCGAGTTGTCCGGCATGACCACGGGTCGCGTCCGACAAGGGATAATCGTGCGCATGTCAAACGGGGATACTTCGGCTCACACCTATCTGCGCACGGTCAGCGGGGACCCCAATGACTCTCTGTCGATCATCGCAGGAATGATTGAACCGGGACAAGTTGTACTCGATCTGGGGATGGGAGCCGGGGCGCTCGGGCACCATTTGCGGGAGCGTCAGGGCACCGTCGCCGATGGTGTTACGCTCAGCATGCAGGAGGCTGACCTGGCCCGGGACGGGTACCGGCACGTTGTCGTTGCCGATCTGGACCGTGAACAGCTCAGCACCCTTGTTGGCACGGAGCGCTACGACTGCATTGTTTGCGCCGACCTGTTGGAACATCTCAAGACACCAGAAAACGTCTTGAGGCAGTGCAGAGAGTTGCTCAAGCCCGGGGGGCGTCTGATCGTATCCGTGCCCAACGCCGCCTACTGTGGCTTGCTGGCCGAACTGATGCAGGGGGAGTTTCGTTATCGCCGCGAAGGCATCCTGGATAGCACACATCTGCGTTTTTTTACGCGCAGATCGCTACTAAGACTTTTTCAAGAAAATGGCTGGGCGACCCGATCTGTGCAGAGCACGCAGCGCGGCCTGCTGGCGTCGGAGTTTTCGGTTGCGTTTGATGCATTGCCGCCGGCAGTGGCGCGTCAATTGTTGAGTGCACCAGACGCCATGGCGTACCAATTTGTCTGCGTGCTGCAGGTGGCCGAGCCGACAAATCAGGCGGTTTCGGACGCCACACCCCGGGAGGTACTTGCCCATGCGCCGCAATCAGATCCACAGGCTCATTTTTCGGCGCAACTCTATTTGGCGACCGAAGGCGAGTATCACGAGAGCACAAAGTTGGTCTGCCGTGGAGTGATTGGCGACGCCAGGCAGGTTCTGGCTTTTGACATTCCTGCGAGTGCGACACCCTACACTCAGATTCGACTGGACCCGGCTGACCGGCCGGGGTTTTTCCGGCTGCATTCTTTGAGTGTTGGGCTGCCCACAGGCGAGTGTGCCTGGCAATGGCAAGTTGGGCACGATGGTGTGGCCGCGCTGGCGAATGCACCAAATCAGGGTATCTTGTTTGTCCCGCCCTGGGAAATTTCCCCGGGGGCAGCGTTGTTGTTGCATAGTGAGGACCCTTGGGTGCAATTACCCCTGCCCTCGGAGGTCTTGCAACAGATTTCCCGCTTTGGTGCGCAACTTGAAGTTTGCGCCGGTTGGCCCATGTCCGCAGATTACTTGCAAGTCTCGGCGACGGTGGCCGGCTTGGTGACGACGCATCAAAGGGAACGGGAGAATCATCATGTTCAACGGGTGGCCAACGAAAGGACTATCAGCGAGTTGCATCTCGAACTGCGTAGGGCGAGAGATGCGCTGGTCGCGGCGGATCAGGCGAGAAACAAGCTGGGTGACGAGCTGAAATTGGCCAACGAGCGCCAAAAAGCTCAGCAGCAAGAACTTATGGGTGAGTTAAGCACGCTTGAGCGGCAGCGC
>JAKANU010000003.1 GCA_021812315.1 Pseudomonadota bacterium | reverse complement strand
ATCCGCCCAGCGTTGCGAATATTTCCGAGATGCTCAAAGCCAAGCGAATCATGTTATGCCTGCCGGTGTACCGCCCCGGCAGCGAGGAAGTCACCTTCGACGATGATGGACGATCGCTGGCGCGCTACCGGGTTGGCGATGAAGATGCGCCGGATCACAATTCGGTCGGCGGTGATCCGGCCCCGATTCAGATTGCCCATATGCGCTTGCGTCTGCTGCCTGAAGATGAAGTGCCCGAGGGCTGGATGACGGTGCCGGTCTGTCTGGTCAGCGAACGGCGCAACGATCTGAGCGTGGCGCTCGATGAAAATCATATTCCGCCCATGGTTGTGTCGCACGAGAGTGCGCTGCTGGCTGGATTCCTGCGTGAGTTGGCAGGCTTGCTGCACCATCGTGGCGAGGCCTTGGCGGCGAGGCTGTCAGCCCCAGGGCGTGGTGGTGTATCGGAAGTGGCTGACTTTCTGATGTTGCAGTTGGTCAACCGTTATGAGCCCCTGGTTGTTCATTTGTCGCAGCTGCGCACACTGCATCCAGAGCGACTGTACGCGAACCTGCTCGCGCTGGCTGGCGATTTGACGACCTTTACCCGCGATGCTCGCCGGCCGGCTGACTATCCTGCCTACAACCATGACGCGCTGGCTTCGTGCTTTTTGCCCCTGATGGCCGATCTGCGACGTTCGCTGTCCATGGTGCTCGAGCAGAACGCATTCCAGATTGAGCTCATGGAGCGCGCCTACGGCGTGCGTGTTGCAGTGATCGCCAACCCGGACCTGATCAAGACCGCCACGTTTGTGCTGGCGGTGGCCGCCGATATGCCCGGTGAATTGGTGCGCAAGCAGTTTCCGAGTCAGGTGAAGATTGGCCCCGTGGAGCGGATTCGCGACCTGGTGAATCTGCATCTCCCCGGGGTCGGGCTTCAGCCCTTGCCAGTGGCGCCGCGACAGATCCCGTATCACGCCGGAAACAACTATTTTGAACTCGATACGAGCAGTGAGTTCTGGCGCGGACTGGAGCGCTCGGGCGGACTGGCCATGCATATCGCGGGTGACTTCCCCGGTTTGAAGCTTGAACTCTGGGCGATCCGGACATGAGCACGCCAGCGAATCCGCCGGTGGACCTTGATCCCTTTGCGCTGTTTGCGGCGCAATCGACGCCTGCGCCAGCCCCTGCAGGTGCAGCGCCCCCGGGTCGACCGGAGGCGGCTGTTTCCGGGCCGACGGTGGCGGCAGATTTGCCCGAGATCCTCAGTGGGGCCAACGCCTTGGCGCTTGCTGCCAATCCCTTGCTCAATTTGATGCCGCAAATCCGGGTCACTGCGCATCATCCGGATCCGGCGCAGTTGCGCAACTATCTTGTCGAACAAGTGCAGCTTTTTGAGCGACGTGCGCGCGAAGCGCAAATTGCGCCCGAGACCGTCATCGGCGCGCGCTATGCTTTGTGCACGGCGCTTGACGAAACGGCGGCCAAGACGCCGTGGGGCGGCGGTGGCGCGTGGTCGCGCCACAGTTTGCTGGTCACGTTCCACAATGAAACCTGGGGTGGCGAAAAGTTCTTTCAGGTGCTGGCTCGCCTGGTACAGGACCCAAAGAAGCACATTGATCTGATCGAAATGATGGCGGTCTGCATGGCGCTGGGTTTTGAGGGGCGCTTTGGGGTACTCGACAACGGCCGTGGGCAACTCGAGACATTGCGTCGCCGCCTCGTGGAAATCATCGCGGCAGCGCGCGGTGAGTACCCCAAGGCGCTGTCCCAACATTGGCAAGGGGCACGATCCGACGGCCGCGCCACGTGGGGTTTCCTGCCGTTGTGGATCACCGTTGGCGTGACTCTTTTGGTGTTGCTGGGCATCTACTTCGTCTACGCTTTTGTCCTGTCGGGCAAGTCCAGCGATGTCTTCAGCACCCTTGTCGGCATTCGCCTGCCCAAGGCGCAAGCCGTGGCCGCGAGGCCGGCCGCCGTGAATCGTTTTGCGCGCTTTCTTGAACCCGAAGTTCGCGAAGGTCTGGTCAGCGTGCGCGATGAGGCCGAGCGCAGCGTTGTCATCTTGCGTGGTGACGGTTTGTTTGATTCCGGGTCGACGGACGTCAAGTCGCGCTACCTGAGCGTCTTGGCGCGTGTTGCAGCGGGCCTCAATGCGGTCTCTGGATCCGTGCTCGTCACGGGCTACACCGATAACGTGCCGATTCACACAGTGCGGTTTCCGTCCAACTATGAGTTGTCCCGCGCCCGCGCCGAGGTTGTCCGACGGATCATTGACGAGCAGTTGACAGTCAAAGGACGAACGCGCGCCGAGGGACGTGCCGACAGCGATCCGGTGGCCGCCAATGACAGCGCGGAAAACCGTTCCCGCAATCGTCGTGTTGAGGTCACCTTGCTGCTTTCGCCACAGGAGCGGGACCGCGAGATCAACGCTGCCGTCGCCGGCAAACAGTAGGAGGCGGTCCGTGTCTAGCTCACTGCGTACGTTTCTTGGCCGCATCCTCAATCGCACCACGCTGACGATTCTGCTGCTTCTCGTGTTGTCGCTGGTCGTCTGGTTTGTGGGTCCGCTGTTTGCCCTTTCGTTGGCGAGCGCTCAGTGGCAGCCGTTGGGGCCGGAGTGGGTTCGATGGTGTGTCATTGTCGGGCTCTGGCTGGTGTGGCTGCTTAAGCTGCTGGTGCGCTGGTGGCGCCAGCGCAACGTCAATGGAGCGCTACTCAACCAGTTGGCGAAGATGCAGGCAAGCAAGCCGGGGCAACCCCAAACCGCGGGGGGCGAGGAGGTCGCCGAGCTGAGCCGGCGTTTTGACGAAGCGGCAAACGTGTTGCGCAAGACGCGCTTTTCCTCCAACGACAAGGGCGGATTGTTGGCCGGCCTGTCAAAGCAGTATGTGTACCAGTTGCCGTGGTATGCCTTCATCGGCGCTCCGGGCTCCGGCAAGACGACGGCTCTGATCAATGCCGGGCTGACCTTTCCGTTGGCTGAGCAGTTTGGCAAGGCGGCCATCCGCGGGGTCGGCGGTACCCGCAACTGTGATTGGTGGTTCACAAATGAGGCGGTGCTCATTGATACCGCCGGGCGTTACACGACACAGGAGAGTAATGAGGCCGTCGACAAAGCTGAATGGCAGGGCTTCTTGAACCTGCTCAGGCGTTTTCGGCCACGGCAACCGCTCAATGGGGTGCTGTTGACCTTGTCGGTTTCGGACTTGCTGCAAATGAATGCCCAGGAGCGAGCTGTGCACGCCGCCACGCTCAAGGCACGACTGGCGGAATTGCGTGACGGACTGGGCGTGCAGTTCCCGGTCTATGTGTTGGTGACGAAGACTGACCTGCTTTCGGGCTTTCTGGAGTATTTCCTCAATTTCACACGCGACGACCGGGCGCAGGTGTGGGGCTTTACGCTGCCGTATGATCCCAAGCCGGAGGCGTCGATTGCGGTGCGCGAGGTCTTCAATAACGAATTTGACCTACTCTACCAGCGGCTGAACGACGGGATGCATGAGCGACTGCTGACCGAACCCGACCTCTCGCGCCGAGCCTTGGCCTACGCCCTGCCGCAACAACTTGCAGGCTTGCGTGATGTGCTGGGGCGCCTGCTGGAGGCTGTCTTCAGCGAATCAAAGTTCAACGAGCAGCCGATGTTGCGCGGAGTCTATTTCACGTCCGGGGCACAGGAAGGGGCGCCCTTCGATCGCGTCCTGGGGGCGATGCAGCGCACGTTTCGGGTGCCGAGCAGAGTCTCGGGCAGTGAAGCACCCCAGGGTACCGGCAAGAGCTTCTTCCTGCAGGATCTGTTGCAGAAAGTTATTTTCCCGGAGCACTTCATTGCCGGGCGCAATTTGCGGGCGGAGCGGCGCATGCGCTGGCTGCGCCGCGCTGGCATGGCCGGCTGCGGGCTGTTGTTTCTGGTTGCCAACATTGCTTGGTCACCCTGGGTAAGTTACGGAAACAACCTGCGCTACATTGGCGAAGTTGGCGACAAGGCGCAGGCGTTGCGTCAGAGCGTCGAGGCGCTGACGCCGCGAACCGACGAAGATGCGGCGCTGCTGCTGCCCCTGCTCAACCAGGCCCGTGAAGTTGCCTGGAGCAACCAGTTTGATTTTGATCACGTTCCCTGGGGCTATGGGTACGGTCTGTATCAGGGGAGCAAACTCGACGCTGCTGCCCAAGTCGTGTACGCACGCCTGTTGGATGAGGCATTTTTGCCGCGTATTGCGACGCGCGTGGAGACCTTGTTGCGTCAAGCGCCGGCAGGCAACGTCGACTATTTGTATCAGGCTCTGAAGGCCTATTTGATGCTCGGCGGTGCGGGGCGCTTCGATGCCGAAGCTCTCAAGCAGTGGATCCGTGCCGACTGGGACCGCTCCGCTGTGACCAACAAGATTGAACAGCGCAAGAAGCTTGACCAGCACCTGGATGCATTGATGCGTGACCGGGTTCTTGTGTCGCCTTTCCCGTTGAAGCAGGATCTGGTCAACCGGGCGCGGGAAATTCTCAACCAGCAGCCTCCGGCGTATCGCTCCTACAGCCGGATCAAGGCGCGTTTGCTCGGCCCCGAACCGCCGGAATTCACCATCGCCGCTGTCGCCGGGCTGGAGGCGCCGAATGTTCTGGTGCGCGCCAGCAGACAGCCGTTGAATGTTGGCATTGCCGGGCTCTTTACAGTACGAGGTTACGCCCTGTTCCAGAAGGAACTGGCAGCAGCCTTGGCCGACCTGGGGCTTGAGGATGCCTGGGTGCTGGGGCGCTCGAGTGCTGCTGCACCCATGCCGCTTCCCAATCCGGCCGAAGTCTTGCAGCAGTCGCAGCAGATCACGCGTCTGTATCTGACCGAGTACGCCAAAGTTTGGCAGGACTACCTCAACGACGTGCGCTTGATCGCGCGTCAGGGCTTGCCCGAAACCATTCAGGTGACGAGGATTCTCGCCAGCGCGGAGTCACCCTTGTTGCTCCTGGTGCGTGCGGCGGCACGCGAGACGACGCTGATTCGCACCGAAGCCAGCGGGGCGACGCGTGTCGATCAGGCGCTGGACAAACTTGGCCGTATCAAGCAGGAGATGACCAGCGCAGCCAGCGTGGGCTTGGGCGGGGGCAGGGCGTCAGCAGGGCTCGACGACAAAATTGAAATGATGGTGCAAGGCCCGTTCGCGCCGCTGCATGCCATCGCCAGAGGTGCTCCCGGAACTGCTCCGATCGACGCCTTGGGCAAAGTTCTCGAGGACTATCTATCGAGCCTGGTGGCCGCTGAGAGCGCGCTGCGCGGTGGCAGCATACCGCGCACCCAGGACGCCGAAAATCGGCTGCGCAATGAAGCCGCCCGCATGCCCGCGCCGGTTCGGGCAGTTCTGGAAGCCTTGGTTGGACAGGCTTCGCAGCAGATCGCCGGGGGCGCACGCAGCAGCGCCAGCGCCAGCGTCAAGGGCAGCGTTGGTCAGACCTGCGCGGCGGTGATTGCCGGACGATATCCCTTTGCGCGGGGTGCGCAGCAAGATGTCCAGACCAATGATTTTGCCCAGGTGTTCGCACCCGGAGGGTTGATGGACGATACCTTCCAGAAAAATCTGGCTCCTTACGTCGATACGTCAAGAGCGACCTGGGTGCCCCGGCCGGGGCCCGAGGGCGCGGCCGCGGGTTCGGCGGCCGATTTGGCCCAGTTTCAGCGCGCTGCAGTGATTCGAGATGCCTTCTTCGCGCCGGGCAGTCGGTCCATGAAATTTGACCTGATCGTGCGGGTCGTCCAACTTGGTGGCGCAGACAAGGTCGAGCTTGATATTGACGGGCAAAGCATCGTGGCCAATGCGGGCACCGATGGCACCAAACGGGTGAGCTGGCCCGGTGTGCGCGGAACAAATCAGGTTCGTTTGGTGGTCGGGAGTCGGGGCGGCGCACCATCGATCAGCACCGAAGGTGCCTGGGCCTTGAATCGATTGATTGATCGCGGGCAGGTCCAGGGCGGAACAGCGCCGGAACGCGTTCTTGTCCATTTCAACCTCGATGGCCGCAGTGTCGGGATCGAGTTTACGGCGCAGTCGGTGCGCAATCCCTTGCGGCTGCCACAGCTTGAAGGTTTCAACTGCCCGGGGCGGGGCTGAGCATGGAGCGTTCCAGTGCAGCAAGCCAACTCGGCACGCAGGAGTCGGAGCCAGGCCTGGCGAACGAAATTGCCTGCTTCGGCAAGCTGCCAGGTGCCGGTGATTTCGTCTCCCGGCGTATGCCCTATGCGCTGCAGCAGTTTTGGGATCACTGGCTGGCCGGTGGTATGCAGGCGCTCAAGCTCGGTAACACCGCCACTGGCTGGGAGTTTTGGCGTGACGCCCCGAACTGGGCCTTCATGGTGCCCGCGCAATCGGGCGTCCCCTGGGCGCAGTTTGGCGTCATGGCGCCGTCGTGTGATCGGGTTGGCAGAAATTTTCCGTTTCTGGTTTGTACGCCGTTGCTGATCGGAAAGATTGACTTGGCGGTCCCGCGCGTTGCAGGGCTCGCTTTGGCTTGGTCCGAGGCCATCGGGCACAGCCAGCGAGAGCGGCATGGCGTGGAGGTGCTGGATGCATCGATTGAGTCGGCGCGCTCGCGGGCGCTGGCGGCCATGCCCGTCACCGAGGACGTGGAACGCACGCTGCCACGCGGGATGAATCCGACCCACCTGCCTTGGCCAGATCTGGCCAAGGTCTTTGACCCAATGGGTTCGGAGAGCTATTGGTGGAGCGTGCCACCGGCAAGTACCGGCTTTCGTGCCCGCACACACACTGGTGCGCTCAACAACCTGCTATTTCTTGGCTTGTGTGCAAGCGCCGCAAGAGCGCCTGGTCTGTGATCTTTCGCGTAACGGAAAAGCCTTGTATTGCCTGTAAACTAAGCCTGAGCAGCTATAAAAAAGCTAGCACTCTTGATTCCTGCGACGGTCAGGAGCAGCGAGCCAAACAGGTGCAGAGCCGCAGTTGCAAAGGCCAGCGCGTAGCGCTGTTGGCCGAGCATCTGGACAACTTCGGCGGAAAAACTGGAAAAGGTGGTGAGTGCGCCCAACAGGCCAGTGATCAGCGCAAGTCGCCAGATCGGGTCGATGTGGGGCATGGCCTGAAACGTCGCGACGCAAATCCCGACCAGATAGGCGCCAATCAGGTTGGCTGCCAGCGTGCCCAGCGGGATGACGGCACCAGGGTTAAGCCAAAGCCCCAGAACCCAGCGCGCCAGCGCCCCGACACACGCTCCGATGCAAATTGCCAGAACCGAGTTCATGATGTCAGAGGTGAGCGGCGGGACGGCTTGCCTACATCTTGCCGGGAAGCCAGGTGGCGATCTGCGGAAAGTGCCAGAGTAGAAGAACCATGGCGCACATCAAAAAGAAAAACGGCAGACTGACGCGGCCGATGTAGGTAATTTCTTTGCGCGTCATGCCCTGCAGCACAAACAGGTTGAAGCCCACGGGCGGCGTTATTTGGGCCATCTCAACCACAATCACGATGAAGATGCCAAACCACAGCAGATCTATATGGGCTGCCTGTACCGTCGGCAGCAGCACGCCCATCGTCAGCACGACCATCGAAATGCCGTCGAGAAAGCAGCCCAGAATTGCGTAGAACACCGTCAACACCAGAATCAGCAAGAATGGGCTCAGACCCAGGGAAGAAACGTATTCGGCGAGGTGGCGCGGTAGACCGATATAGCCCATGCTTAGTGTCAGGAACGAGGCGCCGGCCAGAATCAGTGCGATCATGCAGTACAGGCGTGTGGCACCCATCAAAGCATCGCGAAACGTGTTCCAGTTCAGTGAGCCCTGCAGCGCTGACAGGATCAGCGAGCCGATGACACCGACTGCAGCCGCCTCCGTCGCGGTGGCAACACCAGCGTAGATGCTGCCCAATACCGCGCTGATCAATCCCACGACGGGGATCAGATGGCGCGATTCAAACAGCCTTTGGCCGAGGGTGAATTGATCGGTCGTTGGCGGGATCTGGCCCGGATGACGCAGCGACCACACAACAATATAGCCGCTGAACAGGGACGCCAGCAGCAGACCGGGCAACACACCAGCGACAAACAGTTGCGAAATCGAGACTTCAGCGCTGACGCCGTAAACAATCATGATGATCGACGGGGGTATCAGCAAGCCCAGTGTTCCCGCGCCGGCCAAAGATCCGATGATCTGATCTTGCGGGTAACCGCGGCGCGTAAGTTCAGGCAGTGTCATCTTGCCGATGGTCGCGCAAGTGGCGGCGCTGGAGCCCGAGACCGCCGCAAAAATGGCGCAGCCGATAACATTCGTGTGCAGCAAGCGCCCGGGCAGCCAGTTGACCCAGGGTGCAAGTCCTTTGAACATGCTCTCGCTGAGCTTGGTCCGAAACAGGATCTCGCCCATCCAGATAAACAAGGGCAGTGCTGTCAGCGTCCAACTGCTCGACGAGCCCCAGATCGTCACTGCCATCGCATCCCCGGCCGGGCGACTGGCGAATAGTTCCATGCCAATCCATGCGACACCGGTCAGCGTCAGGCCAATCCACACGCCGCTGCCCAGGATAAGAAACAGCGAGCCGATCAGCAGCGCCGTCATCCCCAGTTCATTCATGGCTTGGGTACTCGCTCATTCGTTATGCAAGGCTTCTTCGGCGCTAGCGGACTGACGTCGTCCCGTGAGCTCCAGCACGAATTCATCGACAAAGGCCAGCAGCAGGACCAGCGTGCCGACCGCCATGGCGATTTGAGGAATCCACAAGGGTGTGGCGTCGTTGCCGGTCGATATATCGTGAAAATCCCAGGATTGATAGGCCAGCCTGACGCTGTAATAGGCGAACAGGCCGGCGAGCAGGACGGCCGCGATCAGGCTCCAGAGTTCCATGGTCTTCTTGGCTCCGGCGGGCACGGCATTGAGGATCAGGGTCACGCGGATGTGTTCGTTCTTCTTCAGGGTGTGGGCCAACGCCAGGAATCCGGCTGCGGCCATGAAATACCCGGCGTACATGTCGGTGCCCCTGAAATTCATCGACACGTAACGGTCGACCATGCCCAGGATCACCATGATCAGGGTGCCGACCATCATGAGCGCAGCCGCCCAGGCGCAAGCGTCGTAGAGCTTGTCCAGGGCGGCGCGAAGCAAACGCACGGCCAGTTACTTCTTGCGGTATGCGCTGATGATGGCTTGCCCATCAGGGCCGGCCTTCTTCTCCCAATCTGCCAACATGATGGAGCCAACTTGTTTGAGGTCTGCGGCCAGCTTCGCGCTCGGCTGCATAATTTTCATGCCCTTCTTGGTCAGTTCAGCCTTGTACCAATCATTCTTTTCTGCGCTCACCTTCCAGCCGCGGGTTTCGGCGTCGGCTGCAGCCTTGGTCACGGCAGCCTGCGTGGCAGCGTCGAGCGCGTTGAAAGCTTTGATGTTGACGATGACGGCGTTCTTTGGCAGCCAGGCCTGCGTGTCATACCAGTACTTGACCGATTCGTAGATCTTGCTGTCGTAGCCGGTCGAGCCCGAACTCATCATGCTGTCGACGACGCCAGTGGCAAAGGCCTGACTGACCTCGGCCGCCTGAATCGTCACCGGTTGCGCGCCAATGAGCTCGGCCATCTTGGCGGTTGCCGGGCTGTAGGCGCGCCACTTGACACCGCGCATGTCGGCCACCGAGGCGATTTCCTTCTTTACATACAGGCCCTGTGGTGGCCAGGGTACCGCGTACAGCAGCATCATGCCCTGCGCACCCAGAGCCTTGTCCAGAACCGGCTTCTGCGCCGCGTACAGTTTCTTGCTGTCGGCGAAACTGGAGGCCAGGAACGGGATGCCGTCCACGCCGAAGATCGGGTTCTCATTCTCGAAGTTCACGAGCAGGATTTCGCCGATCTGCGCCTGACCACCCTGCACGGCGCGTTTGATCTCCGGTGCCTTGAACAGCGAGGCATTCGCGTGCACGGTGATCTTCAGTTTGCCACCCGTCGCGGCTTCGACGTCCTTGGCAAACTGGGCGATGTTCTCGGTGTGGAAATTGCCAGCCGGGTAGGCTGCGGGCAGATCCCACTTGGTTTGACCCGATGCAGCGCCGCTGACCAATGCCAGGGTCAACGCCGCGGAGATGGTGCTGAGGAAAGACAGACGATTCATAGGAACTCCGGTTAATCATGATGGCTGAGGCGGATGCCCGACTTTATAGCCGATTTACCGCAGCGGACTTGGTGTTTTCCCTAAATGTCAACAAATTGCTGACAAATTGTTATCATGCTGCGTACAACTGCGTACAATTGCATCCGTGCCAAGCACCTGCCAATCCGGATGCATTCGATGATCAGAAAAGCCCGTACACCCGCGGCTGCCGTGAGTCCCAAGCCACGTGCAGCGGGCGCGCGCCCGATCGTCTCCTCGGCGCATCTGGTCTCACCACGCAGCGCTGAAATGAGCGAGTTCGAGTTCGGTCTGATCGTTGCGGGCAATGCGTTTCATCGCTGGATTGCGCATTGCATGAGCACCGCCGGACTCAAGGACCTGACGCCGCTTGATGTGCTGGTGCTGCATCATGTGACGCATCGTGCGCGCGACAAGCGATTGGCCGACATCTGTTTCATCATGAATGTCGAGGACACACACCTCATCAACTATTCGCTCAAGAAGCTGCAAAACCTGGCGGTTGTCGCCTCCCGCAGAAACGGCAAGGAAGTGACTTACGCAGCCACCGATCTGGGCCGCCAGTACGTGGCACGTTATCGCGAGATTCGCGAATCCTGTCTGATTCAAGCCCTGAATGCCGACGATGCGCTGAATCGCGACATCGGCGAGTTGGCGCGCCTGCTGCGCCTGCTCTCCGGGATCTACGATCAGGCGGCGCGATCCGCGGCCAGCCTGTAGGCACTGGCGAGGCGAGCCCGGTATGTCGTTTCTCGGTATCGTGATGCTCGAGACGCAATTTGCACGCCCCCTTGGCGACATTGGCAACCCGGCGACTTTTGCAGGTCTGAATATCCCGGTGCGTTATCAGACCGTGCGCGGAGCCAACCCGGCGCGTGTGGTACGCCGCGATGGCGGCCTGCAGTTGCAGCCGTTCATCGAGGCCGTGCAGGCGCTGGCAGCCAGCGGCGCGAGCCTGCTGAGCACGAGCTGCGGTTTTCTGGCGCGGTATCAGCACGAGTTGCAGTCATGTGTCGCGGTCCCGGTGCTCAGTTCGAGTCTTTTGTGGCTGATCTCGCCGAAGTTGGCAGGGCAGAGTGTCGGTGTGCTGACCATCGATGCCGAGGCCTTCGACATAAGCCAATTGATCGGGGTTGGCGCCGATCCCAACACACCCGTGCACGGGGTTGCCGCTGGCTGCGAATTCCAGCGCAGCATTCTCGGCAACGACACCGGAATGGATCTTGCCCAGGCCCGGTGTGACGTTGTCAGCGCCGGCTTGCAGTTGAGCACGCGCCATCCCGAGATCGACGCCATGGT
The DNA here is from genome assembly GCA_021812315.1 of Pseudomonadota bacterium. GTDB lineage: Bacteria > Pseudomonadota > Gammaproteobacteria > Burkholderiales > Burkholderiaceae_C > Rhodoferax. The sequence continues at coordinate 25,865 of JAKANU010000003.1, read as the reverse complement.
GCTGGAGTGCACCAACATGGCACCCTACGCCGCTGCCGTTTCACGAGCCACGGGCAGACGCGTCGAACATATCGTCTCACTCATTGAGCAAACCTGGAGATCCATGGCATGAACTTGACGACGTCGCTGCCCAATCGATGGCAGTTCTGGATCGATCGCGGCGGCACGTTCACCGACATCGTGGGCAAGCGCCCGAACGCCGACGGAAGCTACACGCTGCTGACGCACAAATTGTTGAGCGAGAACCCCGAGCAGTACCCGGATGCAGCGGTGGCGGGCATCCGCCACCTGCTTGGCCTGCGACCGGGAGAGCCGGTCACGTCACAACAGGTCGAGTGCGTCAAGATGGGTACCACGGTGGCCACCAACGCCCTGCTGGAGCGCAAAGGTGAGCCAACGCTGCTGGTGATCACGCGCGGCTTTCGTGACGCCTTGCGCATTGGCTACCAGAACCGTCCGCGCATTTTTGATCGCCACATCGAGTTGCCCGAGCTCCTGTACAGCGCCGTGGTGGAAGCTCACGAGCGCATCGGTGCGCACGGCGAAGTGATCCAGCCATTGGATGAAATGCTATTAAAAGAGGAGCTTCTTGCGCAGTATCGACGGGGGCTACGTTCGGTTTCCATTGTATTCATGCATGGCTACCGGTACACCGCACACGAACTTGCGGCGAAGCGCCTGGCGCAGGAAGTCGGCTTTACCCAGATCAGCACCTCGCACCAGACCAGTCCGATGATGAAGTTCGTCAGCCGTGGCGACACCACCGTGGTCGATGCCTACCTGTCGCCGATCCTGCGCCGCTATGTCGAGCAGGTGGCCGCCGAAATGCCCGGCGTGAAGCTGTATTTCATGCAGTCCTCGGGTGGCCTGACCGATGCCCACCTGTTTGCCGGCAAGGACGCCATTCTGAGCGGCCCGGCCGGTGGCATCGTCGGCATGGCGCGCACCGCGGCCATCGCCGGGATTCACAAAGTGATTGGTTTCGACATGGGCGGTACTTCCACCGACGTGTCGCACTACGCCGGCGAGTTCGAGCGCGAGTTTGAAACCCAGGTGGCCGGTGTGCGCATGCGTGCGCCGATGATGAGCATTCACACGGTGGCCGCCGGGGGCGGCTCGATCCTGACCTACGACGGTTCGCGCTTTCGGGTCGGGCCGCAAAGCGCTGGTGCCAACCCGGGTCCAGCCAGCTACCGTCGCGGCGGGCCCCTGGCGGTGACTGACGCCAACGTGATGCTGGGCCGGATTGTGCCGCGCCATTTTCCCAGGGTCTTCGGTCCGAACGCGAACCAGGCTTTGGATCTTGTCGTGGTGCAAGAGCGCTTTCAAGTGTTGGCGCGTCAGAGCGCGCGCAGCGCCGAGCAGGTCGCCGAGGGCTTCATCGATATTGCCGTGCAGCAGATGGCCAACGCGATCAAGAAGATCTCGGTGGCGCGTGGCTACGACGTTACGGGCTATACCTTGCAGTGCTTTGGTGGCGCTGGCGGGCAACATGCCTGTCAGGTTGCCGATGCGCTGGGTATGACACGTGTCTTTGTGCATCCGCTGGCTGGCGTGCTCAGTGCTTACGGGATGGGTCTGGCGGATCAATCCGTGATTCGCGAGCAGGCGGTCGAGGTTCGACTGAGCGCCGATGCACTACCGGGCATCGCCGCGCAGCTGCAGACGCTGGCCAGCGCGGCCCAGGGCGAACTCATGCGCCAGCAGGCGCATGGCGGCAATATCACGACGCACTTGCGCGTGCACGTGCGCTACGAAGGAACCGATTCGGCCCTGGTTGTGAGGTTTGGCACGCTTGCGCAGATCGAGGCGGCTTTCCAGAGCGCCTATCGCCAGCGCTTTTCATTCCTGATGCAGGGCAAGGAACTGGTGGCCGAGGCCGTATCGGTGGAAGCGGTGGTGGCAGGTGGTGCTCCCGCCGAACTGCAGCAGGGCCTGCACCCCGCCCGTGACCTGGCCGCCTGTAGCGTGATCCGCGAAACGGTTCGCATGTATTGCGCCGGCCAGTGGCGCGAGGCGGCGCTGGTGCTGCGCGAGGATCTTCGAGCCGGTGATGTGATCCCTGGGCCGGCCATCATCGCCGAGCAGAATGCCACCACTGTAGTCGAGCCAGACTGGCAAGCTTCAGTGACAGAGTTCAATCACCTCATGCTTGTGCGCACTGCACAGCGTGCTATCAAATTCGCAGCAGGAACACGTGTCGATCCGGTGTTGCTGGAGGTCTTCAATAACCTGTTCATGAACATTGCCGAGCAGATGGGGCTGCAATTGCAGAATACGGCCTACTCCGTCAATATCAAGGAACGGCTCGATTTCAGCTGTGCCCTGTTTGATGCGCAGGGAAATCTCATCGCCAACGCTCCGCATATGCCGGTACATCTGGGTTCGATGGGCGAGAGCATCAAGACCGTGGTGCGCGAGAACGCCGCGAGCATGCAAGCGGGCGATGTCTTTGTGCTCAACGACCCCTACCACGGCGGCACGCACCTGCCGGACATCACCGTCATCACGCCAGTCTATCTGGGCGGAAAGGCGGCGTTTTATGTCGGCTCGCGAGGTCATCATGCCGACGTTGGCGGCACCACCCCCGGCTCGATGCCACCGTTTTCGACGCGCATCGAAGAGGAGGGCGTGCAGATCGTCAACTTCAGGCTGGTGGATCGCGGGGTGCTGCGCGAGAGGGAAATCATGGCGCTGCTGAGCAGCGGTGCGTACCCGTCGCGCAATCCCCAGCAGAACCTGGCTGATTTGAAGGCGCAGATCGCCGCCAACGAGAAGGGCGTGCAGGAACTCAGGAAAATGGTCGACCACTTTGGCCTGGAAGTGGTGCAGGCGTACATGCGGCATGTGCAGGATAACGCTGAGGAGTCGGTGCGCCGCGTCATCACCCGCTTGAAAGATGGTGCATTCAGCTTGCCGCTGGACAACGGGGCGCAGATTCAGGTCGCCATCCGTGTCAATGCCAACGCGCGCAGTGCCGTCATCGACTTTACCGGAACCTCGCCACAGCAGAGCAACAACTTCAATGCGCCGACTGCGGTTTGCATGGCGGCGGTTCTGTATGTGTTTCGCACCCTGGTCGATGACGATATCCCGCTCAATGCCGGTTGCCTCAAGCCATTGGAAGTGATCATTCCGGCCGGTTCCATGCTCAATCCCAATCCACCGGCTTCGGTGGTTGCGGGCAACGTGGAAACCTCAAGCTGCATTACCAATGCGCTGTACGGTGCCCTGGGTGTCATGGCAGCGAGCCAGTGCACCATGAACAACTTTACCTTTGGCAACGCGCGCTACCAGTATTACGAGACGATCTCGGGTGGCTCCGGCGCCGGTGACGGATTTGACGGCACCAGTGTGGTTCAGACCCACATGACCAACTCGCGCATGACTGACCCGGAGGTGCTTGAGTTTCGTTTTCCGGTGCGCCTCGACAGTTACCAGATCCGCGAAGGTTCCGGAGGCGCTGGTCGCTGGCGCGGTGGTGACGGTGGCGTACGCCGGGTGCGCTTTCTCGAACCGATGACGGCCAGCATCCTGTCCAACGGCCGCGCGCACGGTGCCTTCGGCGTGGCCGGTGCTCGGGCCGGGCAGGTGGGCGTGAATCGCGTCCTGCGTTCCGACGGAACGGTCGAGACCTTGGCCCATATCGGGCAGGCCGAGATGCAGGTCGGTGATGTGTTTGAGATATCTACGCCGGGCGGGGGCGGGTACGGTAATCCCTGATGCCTGTGGCAGTGGCTTGGGCGGTGTCGGCGCCCTCACGCTGCCGAATGCACAGAAATCGGTCGCCAACACAACCCCAGCCACTGCAGCGGCCACAGCGTCTCAGTTAACCATACCGACGCCGGGCCACAGGTGGCTGGCCACCTGCTCCTGGCAGAAATCCAGATAAGTCCGTACGAGACTCGACGGGTGACGATGCGAAGGATAGAGAAGGTTAATCGTTTGTTCGGGCATCGGATGCTCGGGCAGCAATGCGCGCAACCGGTCTTCAGCGATCTCTTGGCGAGCGAGAAAAGGCGGTAGCTCCGTGAGTACCTGACCCGCTACCGCGCGGCAGCGCAATAGGGCGTAGTCATTGGTTTGCAGCACGACTTTGGGCTCGAACACCTGTTCTCCCAGTCGCCAGCCGCTGCGAGCGTTGAAATCAGTCGTCCAGATGGCGCACGGATAGCCACGCAAATCATCGACAGACTTTGGCTCACCAAGCCGCTCCAGTAGGGCCGGCGCTGCCACTAGCACATGGCGATACCGAATCATCCTTCGCGCCACCATCGACTCGTGCACGATAGCGCCCACGCGCAGGGCCACGTCAACGCCGTCCTGCACAAGATCAATGCGGCGCTCCGTCGCAAACACGCTCAAGGTGATCTCGGGATACCGCTGCTGGAACGCGCCGAGCAGTTCCCACCATGGCTCAAAGGCCGGTGGAAGTGACAGGCGAAGGCGTCCCTTGAGGCGCGCCTCATCACGCATCACCGCCTGCTGCGCCTCGTTCAGGGCCTCAATGCCGCGGCTGGCGTGTTCGTACAGCCGGCTTCCGGGCTCGGTGAGCTTGATGCCGCGCGAGGAGCGCTCCAGCAACTGGACGTTGAGCTCACGTTCGAGTTCGCGAATGCGTCGGCTCAGGGTTGGTAGTGGTACGTTGATCTTCTCGGCCGCCGCCGAAAGACTGCCGGCCTGCACCACCGATACGAACATATTGGCCGCGTTCAAGTCCATGCTTACCTCTCATTTATGAGATTCAGGTTACCATTTTAAGACGTTCCAAATCAATATTGAAATCTATAAAGTCCCACCCATCGACGCAAATACCCGTCGATCTATCCAACTACCCATCAGGAGAACCAGTATGAAAGCCTATGTCATTGAACAAGCCGGTGGCCCCGACGTTTTGCAACTGCGCGACATTCCATCAAGCACCGCAAACAGCGAAGAAGTGCGCATTCGCGTACGCGCCTTCGGACTGAACCGCGCCGAGGTGTACCGCCGGGCCGGCAAGATGGGGCCGATCACCGGGCAGGTTGTGCCCGGCATTGAGGCGGTGGGCGAAGTGATCGAAGACCCATCCGGCACCTTTCGCACTGGTCAGCGCGTGGCGACCGCGATGGGCGGGCTGCAGTTTTCCCGCAACGGCAGCTATGCCGAAGAGGTCACCGTGTTGCGCAGCAATGTGATTGATCTGGACGGCACAAGCTTGTCGTGGGAAGAACTGGCAGCCTTGCCCGAGAGTTACCTCACCGTGTGGGGCGCTCTGGGCCGACTGATCGACACCATTCCTGGGCAAACGGTGCTGGTACGCGGCGCCACCTCATCGGTGGGACAGGCGGGCGTGGCCTATGCCAAAGCGCGGGGGCAGCGCGTGATTGCCACTACCCGGTCAGCAGCGAACGCGGCACGCCTTACCAGCATCGGTGCAGATGCAGTCATTATTGACTCAGGAGAAATCTCTGATCAAGTACGCGCTGCGGCGCCAGAGGGTGTGGACGTGGTACTTGAAGTGGTCGGTGCCGCCACGGTGCGCGACAGCCTCAAAGCATTAAAGCCCTTTGGCACGGCCGTAGTGATTGGTTTGCTGGGCGGCGCCCCGGTCTTGGACAACCTGCACCTGATGAACGACCTGCCCAATGCGACCCGCCTGGCGTTCTTCGGCAGCGGCCTGCTGGGAACCCCGGCATTGCCTTTGACTGCGGCGCCATTGAAATGGATTGCCGATCAGCTCGCCAGCGGCGCGATGCCATCGTTACGGGTGCAGACCTTTGACTTTGACGACGTAGCGCGCGCTCACAGCTTGATCGAGAGCGACCGCGCCTTGGGCAAGCTGGTGGTGCGAGCCTGAACGCGCCATCAATTGCGCAATAGTCTGACTACGAACCTCACCTCATTTTTGACAGAAATTACGTAAACCTCCCCTGTTTTGTCTACTCTGGCACTAGCCTCAGGTCTGAGCTTGACCGGTACGAGGATTGCACAAGAACCCGACCAATTGCCGAACTACGTGACCGTATTGTCAAAGATGAAGGCGCTAGGGTAGCGGCCGCCAGACGTTCAGCGCCGGGTCCGGCACACCGGGCATTGCGCCTCGCGCGCCAGTCGCAGCTCGGTGAATTCCATGCTGCGCCCGTCGAGCATCAGCAGTCGGCCCGTCAGTGCCTGACCGGCGCCGCTTAGCAGCTTGAGTGCTTCGGCGGCCTGCATGGAGCCGATGATGCCCACCAGGGGCGCGAAGACGCCCATCGTCGCGCAGCGCGTTTCCTCAAGCGCCGCATCGGGCGGGAAAACGCAGGCGTAGCACGGTGAGGTTTTGTCGCGCGAATCGTAAACAGTCAGTTGGGCGTCAAAGCGGATCGCGGCTCCCGAGACCAGGGGTTTGCGATGCTTGACGCAGGCTGCGTTGATGGCTTGGCGTGTGGCGAAGTTGTCGCAGCAGTCGAGCACCACATCGGTTTGTGCCGCCAGGGTGTCGAGCAAGGCGGCGTCGGCGCGGGCCAGCACCGGCGTGACCGTGACTGCGGGGTTGACCGCAGCGATCGCGGCCTGAGCTGACAAGGCCTTGGGCTGTCCCACGCGCTCCACGGTGTGAGCGATCTGGCGTTGCAGGTTGGTCAGGTCGACGCTGTCGTGATCGACCAGGGTGATGTGTCCCACACCGGCCGAGCCCAGGTACAGGGCGGCGGGCGAGCCCAGACCACCCGCACCGATGATCAAGGCATGGCTGGCGAGCAGGCGTTCCTGGCCTTCGATCCCGATTTCATTGAGCAGGATGTGGCGCGAGTAGCGTAGCAGCTCATCATCGGTCATACCGGCTCTTATTCTTCTTTCTTTTCTTCCTTGCGCTCGACCAGGGTCTTGCTGACAACCACCGGCTGACCCTTGAGTTGATTCAATGCCTGCTGAAGCTGGAAGTCCTTGTCCGAGCCATATTCGGGCAGACGGCGCTCCGACAGTGGCTTCTTGAACTCTTCCTCGAGCTTGATCCGCGCCTCTTCGCGAGCCTTTTCACGCGCTTCATCCTTCTGCTCGACGCCCTGTCCGCTAGCAAGATGCTTCTCCAGGTCGGCTTCACGGGTGCGCAATGCGGCGAAAAGGTTGCCCTCGGGCGTTTCATCAACCATCACATCCGGGACGATGCCCTTGGCCTGGATCGACCTCCCGCTGGGCGTGTAATAGCGGCTGGTGGTGAGTTTCAGACCGGCGCTCGGGCAGTTATCCATGCGAAACGATGGGTCCAGGCAGACCGCGGTTTGCACCGATCCTTTGCCAAAGGTCTGGTTGCCCATCAACTTGGCGCGCTTGTGATCCTGCAGTGCTCCGGCGACGATCTCGCTGGCCGAGGCCGAGCCCTCGTTAACCAGGACCACCATCGGTATCTTCTTGAGCGCGCCCTTGGTGACTTCGTTGAGATGCCTGAGCGGGTCCGCCCCGCCGCGGCGCTGGTAGAACTCGGGCGCGGCCTTGAACGTGAATTTGCTCTCGGCGAGCTGGCCATTGGCTGACACCACGGTGACGTTTTCCGGCAGGAACGCCGCCGATACCGCAACCGCAGCGTCAAGATAGCCGCCAGGGTCGTTGCGCAGGTCAAGCACCAGTCCCTTGAGTTGCGGCTCTGTTTTGTAGATTTCCTCGACTTTGCGGGCAAAGTCTGCCACGGTGCGCTCCTGGAACTGGCTCAGGCGAATCCAGGCGTAGCCCGGTTCGATGACCTTGGCGCGAACCGATTGCGTGCGGATTTCCTCGCGCGTGATCGAAACTACAAAAGTGCGACTTTCGTCCTTGCGGAAAATGGTAAGCAGCACTTTTGTGTTGGGCTCGCCGCGCATGCGCTTGACGCCTTCGCTCAACGCCAGACCCTTGACCGGTGTATCGTCAATCTTGGTGATCAGATCGTTGGGCTTGAGGCCAGCCCGAAACGCCGGCGAACCTTCGATCGGCGAGACCACCTTGATCAAGCCGTCTTCCTGCGAAATTTCGATGCCGACGCCGACAAACTTTCCGGTTGTTCCCTCGTTGAATTCCTTCAGGGCCTTCTTGTCCAGATACTGCGAGTGTGGATCCAGACTCGAGACCATCCCGACGATGGCATCGGTGATGAGCTTCCTGTCATTGACTGGCTCGACGTAGTTGGTCTTGACCATTCCGAAAACGGCGGCCAATTGCTGTAGTTCTTCAAGTGGCAAGGGCGCAAGCGCGCCGCGTGCCACTGTCTGCAGGGATATCGTCGTCAGCGCGCCGGCCACGACGCCGAGCGAGATCCAGCCGACCGCTTTAAGTTTTTGACCCATAGGTTTCTCTGATTGGTGCCGGGCAATATACACGCTTGGAGCGGATCCGTCCTGTTCGGTTCCCAACCAACTCAGGCCTTGGCCTGAGCAGCCACGGCTGCTGCGGCTTGTGCGGCGGCCTGGGCGTCGCCCAAATAGCGGTGCCGAATCGGCCGCAACCCGGCGTCGAGTTCGTAGACCAGCGGGATGCCGTTGGGAATGTTCAGGCCGACGATTTCGGCGTCGGAGACCTGGTCGAGGTATTTCACCAGTGCGCGGATTGAATTTCCGTGGGCGGCGATCAGCACGCGTCGGCCCGCGCGGATGGCCGGCGCCAGGGTCTCGTTCCACAAGGGCAGGACGCGCGCGACGGTATCCTTCAGGCACTCGGTCAGCGGAACCTGGCCCGCATCCAGATTCGCGTAGCGCAAGTCGGTGCGTTCGCAGCGCGGGTCGGTGGGTTCGAGAGCGGGCGGCGGCGTGTCGTAGCTGCGCCGCCAGGCAAGCACCTGGGCATCACCGTACTTTTTCGCCGTTTCGGCCTTGTTCAGCCCCTGCAACGCACCGTAATGGCGTTCATTGAGGCGCCAGCTGTGGACCACCGGCAACCAGGTGCGGTCCATCTCGTCGAGCACATGCCAGAGGGTGCGCGTGGCGCGTTTGAGCACGCTGGTGTAGGCGACATCGAAATCGTATCCCCCGGACTTGAGCAGTCGGCCGGCCTGCGTGGCCTGCCGCACGCCTGCGGGCGTCAAATCGACGTCGGTCCAGCCGGTAAAGCGGTTGTCCAGATTCCAGGTCGATTCGCCGTGGCGGATGAGAACGAGTTGGTGCATGGCGGGTGATGGGCAAGCTTGGGGTCGGGCAAAACCGGTGCCGTAGCGGCCGATTTTTCCTCTATTCTAAAATGCCGGGTTTAGCCCAAGGAAAAAAGTGAAATTCATCATCGACAACTGGATGCTCCTGTCGGTCGCGCTGGTCTCCGCTTCGTTGCTGTTTTGGCCCTCGCTCAAGGGCGTTGCCTCCGGCGGCTTGACGCCAGCCGCAGCGGTGCAACTAATCAACCGTGAAAAGGCCGTAGTCATCGACATCTGCGAGGCGGCGGAGTACGCGTGCGGTCATGTCGGCGGGTCGAAGAACATTGTCCTGAGCCAGTTCGAGGAAAAGTTGCCCACGGTCGTCAAAAACAAGGCCCTGCCATTGATTCTGGTGTGCCAGTCGGGTGCCCGTTCAGGGCGTGCCGTGCTCATCGCCAAGAAACTGGGCTATGCGCAGGCATACTCCCTCGGCGGCGGGCTGGCGGAGTGGAAAGCTGCCAATCTGCCGATCGAAAAAAGCTAATTGCCTTGGGCACACACCCTTTGAATGGAGTTTTCATGCAAGCCGTCAAAATCTACACCACGGCCGAATGCCCTTATTGCCGGCAGGCCAAGGAGGTGCTCAAGGCCAAGGGCGTTGCGCACATGGAGGAAATCCGCGTTGACTCCGATGCCGGGCAGAGAGCCGAGATGATGGCAATCACCGGTCGGCGGACGGTTCCGCAGATCTTTATTGGCCAGACGCACGTCGGCGGCTGCGATGACCTGATTGCGCTGGATGCCAGCGGCGGCCTCGTGCCCCTGCTCAACGCGGCCTGAGATAATCCACAGCCTAGCTGTTCCTGCCCCGGCGAACCCGGGAACCTCTTTATTACTGACCAGAAAGAAATGTCATGTCCGACGAAAAAGATCCCGTGTTCCAGATTCAGCGTGTCTACCTCAAGGGCGCGTCGCTGGAGCAACCCAATTCACCGGCGATCCTGCTAGAGCAGGAGCAGCCGACGGTGGACATCCAGCTCGGCGTGAATGCGGGTCAGATTTCCGATGGCATTTACGAAGTCACGGTCACAGCCACGGTGCAGACCAAGATCAAGGACAAGACCGTGTTCCTGGTGGAGTCCACGCAGGCCGGCATTTTCGAGATCCGCAATTTGCCGCCCGAACAGATGGGTCCGGTCATGGGCATCGCCTGCCCGCAGATCGTTTACCCGTATTTGCGTGGCAACGTGGCTGACCTGATCCAGCGCGGCGGTTTTCCACCGGTGCATCTGGCCGAAATCAATTTCCAGGCCATGTACGAGCAGCAGCAACAGCAGCAGGCCGCCGCTGCGCCGGTGGCCGCGGAAACGCCGCGCGTCGTCACCCAGTAGGCCCGCAGGATCGCCTGATCCGCACGCTCGTGCAAGTCCGGTTAGGCGTTTCATGAACATCGTCGTGCTTGGGGCCGGAGCCTGGGGCACGGCGCTGGCGCACTATGCCCAGGGCAAGACGGGTGCCGCCCATCGTGTCACGCTTTGGGCGCGCGATGCCGGGCTGGCGCATAGCTTGCAGACCCGGCGCGAAAATCTTCGCTACCTGCCAGGTGTGGCCCTGTCACCCGAGTTGGCAATCAGCGCCATCCCGGCACATGAACTCTGTGCCCTCAGCGCGCGGGCCGATCTGGTGATGGTGGCGACGCCGATGGCGGCGCTGCGCAGCATGCTTGTTCAAATAGCCGGCTGCCGTGTGCCATTGGCGTGGTTATGCAAGGGTTTTGAAGCCCAGGGTTCCAAGGAGTTTGGCCTGCTAGGGAACGAAATACAAGCGCAAGCAGCTCCTGATTTGATAGCAGGCGTGCTCAGTGGTCCGAGTTTTGCGCTGGAGGTGGCGCGCGCACAACCGACCGCTCTGGTCGCCGCGAGTGTTCATGCCAGTGTGCGCAGCGCGCTGGTGGCGGCCTTTCATGGCCCGAACCTGCGTGTGTATGCCAACGACGACATCGTTGGTGTCGAGGTTGGAGGTGCCGTCAAGAATGTGCTGGCGATTGCCGCCGGCCTGTGCGACGGGCTCGGCCTTGGCCTGAACGCCCGGGCCGCCTTGATCACCAGAGGACTTGCGGAGATGACTCGTCTGGGTGTGGCCTTGGGCGCGCGGGCCGAGACCTTCATGGGCTTGAGCGGGTTGGGCGATCTGGTGCTCACGGCAACCGGCGACCTCTCGCGCAATCGGCAGGTCGGCCTGGCGCTGGGCGCCGGGCAGAGCCTGACGCAGGCGCTGGGCTCGCTCGGGCACGTTGCCGAGGGTGTGTACTGCGCGCGCACGGTGCTGCAGCGTGCCGCTGCCCTGGGCGTCGAGATGCCCATTGCGCAGACGGTGGTGGCGCTTCTCGATGGACAGGTTCGACCGTCGCAGGCGTTGGCCCTGCTGATGGGCCGTGACCCGACCGCGGAGCCGCTCTAGCGTCTGCGCGCGGGCGGCTCAGGAAAGCGTTGAATAGGCCAGTCTGACGTAGATCGGCGCGAAGGCTTCGGCCTGCGTGATTTCGATCAAGGCTTCCTTGGCGAGTTCGAGCATGGCGATGAAGGTGACGACCAGCACCGGGGCGCCCAGGGCCGGATCGAACAGCTCTTCAAATTCCGCAAAGCGTCGACCCTGCAGCTTCTTCAGCACCACACCCATGTGTTCGCGCACCGAGAGTTCGGCACGCGTGATTCGGTGGTGCTGGACCAGCTTGGCGCGGGCCAGGATCGAGCTCCAGGCCTGTTGCAGGTCAGTGACGCTGACCTCGGGAAAGCGCGGTTGCAAGGACTGCTCAATGTACACCTGCGCCTTGAGGAAGTCGCGTCCGCATTGGGGCAGGGCATCAAGCCGCGCAGCCGCCAGCTTGATGCGCTCGTATTCAAGCAGGCGACGCACCAGTTCGGCGCGCGGGTCTTCCGCCTCCTCGCCCGGCGCGACTCTCTTGGGCGGCAGCAGCATGCGGGACTTGATCTCGATGAGCATCGCCGCCATCAGCAAATACTCGGCTGCAAGTTCAAGATTGCGCCCGCGAATTTCCTCCACGTAGACCAGATACTGGCGCGTCACGCCGGCCATGGGTATGTCGAGGATGTTGAAGTTCTGCTTGCGGATCAGGTACAACAGAAGGTCGAGTGGACCTTCAAACGCTTCCAGAAAGACTTCCAGGGCATCGGGCGGGATGTACAGATCGTGTGGCAGTGAAAACAACGGTTCGCCGTACAGGCGCGCCAGCGCCACCTGATCGACCACGTCGGGCAACCCGTCCGGATCCAGCGCCAGCCTTGCGCCGAGCGCATCGGAATCGGCGGGTTCCGTCATGTTTCAGCTATAGAAAAAGGAGCGGCATACGCTCTGGATCCAGGCCTTTGCGCAGAGTTTAGTGCTTAACTCAGGCTGTCGTGGGAGGTTTGGTAAACGTAGGGTTGTTGGGCTACCGTGGCGGCACGATAGGCACGCCAGGCGTCACGGTCAACCGCCTTGTCCCACAGCAGGGCGCGGCCTTGAGCCTGTCCGCTGGCGATCTTCGGATTCCTGGCTTTGAGCTGATCGATGAATTGAGTGGCGTCGGATTGATAGTTGGGGCGTGAAAAAATATTCATGACAGGGACCTCGTTGCCTTATTTTAGCTGTCCCCGGCCGGCCGATCGCGTCGGCATCTGCGGCGCGCGCATGTACCATACAGGTATGCACGGTCGAAATTTGCTGTTTGACGGATATTGAGTTGGTCTGAATGAACGAATGGCTCCATCCGCTGTCGTGGGTTCATCTCGATTGGGTCTTGCTCGTGGTGAGCCTCTGGTTGCTGATTGGTGTGATCGGCGTTTTCGCCCTGAGACAATTCAGGTTCGTCGCCGTCATCCTGTTTCCGGCCAGCGCGCTGTTTTCGCTGCTGTTGCTCGGCGTGGCGCTCAGCGCCGTCGGCCAGGGTTCAGAGGTGGCGGTGCTGCCCATCGGCCTGCCGCAACTTCCGTTTCATTTGCGTCTGGACAGCTTGTCGAGCTTTTTCCTGATTCTGATTGGCGCCGCCTCGATCGGTGTGTCGGCCTTCGCCGCCGGCTATTTCCGCAAGGGTGAAGGCACGCCACCGGGGCTGATTTGTCTTGAATACCATGTCTTTCTGGCCAGCATGGCGATGGTGGTGCTGGCCGATGATGCCTACGCCTTCATGGTGGTTTGGGAGACCATGGCGCTGTCGTCTTTCTTCCTGGTCATCTCAAACCACCGCATCGCGGAAATTCGCGATGCCGGATTCATCTACCTGCTGGTGGCACACGTGGGCGCGCTGGGCATCTTTCTGTGTTTTGGCGTTCTGCAGGCGAACACGGGTGACTACACCTTTGCCAACATGCGTGCACAACAGCTCTCGCCCCTGTGGGCTTCGATAGCGTTTGTGCTCGCCGCGTTCGGCTTCGGCGCCAAGGCTGGCATCCTGCCGGTGCATGTCTGGCTGCCGGAGGCGCATCCGGCGGCGTCCTCACCGGTATCGGCGCTGATGAGCGGCGTGATGTTGAAGATCGCCCTGTACGGCCTGTTGCGCGTGTCATTTGACCTGCTGCCAACGCGCATCTGGTGGTGGGGCGCGATGTTGATTGCCATCGGCCTGGGCACGGCCCTGTTTGGCGTGATCTTTTCCACTGTGCAGGTGGAGATGAAGCGATTGCTGGCGTATTCATCGATCGAAAACGTCGGCCTGATCTGCGCCGGGATCGGTCTGTCTTTGTTGTTTTCCGCTTATGGCATGAAGGTGCTCTCGGCCCTGGCTCTGACCGCAGCCCTGTATCACATGCTCAGTCATGCATTGTTCAAGAGCCTGCTGTTTTGCAGCACCGGCGCGGTGATGCATGCCACTGGCGAGCGCAGCCTTGGCAAACTCGGCGGACTGATGCGCTATGTGCCGTGGGTGGCCTGGCCGACACTCATCGGCGCGCTGGCGTGCGCGGGTTTGCCTCCGCTGGGCGGCTTTGTTGCCGAGTGGCTGCTGCTGCAAAGCTTCCTGTTCACAACCGGGCTGCCGAGTTCATTTCTGAACATGCTCGTGCCGGTGATGGCCGGACTGATCGCGCTGATCGCCGCCTTGTCCGGCTACACCATGGTGAAGTATTTTGGCGTGATCTTTCTGGGCCAGCCGCGCGAAGAAAAGCTGTCGCAGGCGCACGATGCTGCCCCGTGGGAACGGGTGGGCATGTTGTGGCTGACAGCGGGCTGTCTGACCCTGGGTCTGCTGCCCAATCAGGTCATCGGCCTGATGGATCCGGTCACGCAATTGTTGGTGTCGGCGGGCCTGGGCCAGACGGTGGCAGCCAGTGGCTGGCTGCTGGTACCGGTGGGCGTCGAACGTGCCAGCTATGCGCCGGCCATCTTCCTGCTCGGCGTCCTGGCCTGTTTTGCCGTGGCCTACTTGCTGGTGCGCAAAACCTATCATCGCGGCACACGCCGTGCACCGCCCTGGGATTGCGGCTTTCCCTGGCAAACGCCGCGGATGCAGGACAGTGCCGAAGGTTTCGGCCAGCCGATACGGCAAATCTTCGAGCCGATGTTTCGCATGCACCGCGAATTGCCCACACCCTTTGACGTGCAGCCGCGTTACCGGGTCACGGTGCAGGACCCTTTGTGGTATTGGCTGTATCTGCCTGTGGCCAAAGCCGTCGAGCGCGGCTCCAGGCTGATTGGACTGTTGCAGCAAGGGCGCATTGCTGTGTACCTGATGTACAGCTTCGTCACCCTGATCGTGGTGCTGTTGATGGTCAAGCAATGAGTCTGCTCGGCTTTGTCTCTCAACTCATGGCCATTGTCATGGCGCTGTTGCTCGCGCCGCTGATGACGGGCTGGGTCAACCAGTGGCGTGCGCGCTTGCAGAATAAGACCGCGCCGGATCTGCTGCAGCCCTACCGTGTGCTGCGCAAGCTGTTCAACAAGGAATCGGTCATCGCCGATCACGCGTCACCGCTGTTTCGGGCCACGCCCTACATTGTCTTTGGCTGCATGCTGCTGGCCAGTGCCATCGTCCCGACCCTGTCGACGGATTTGCCGCTCTCGCCCGCAGCCGACGCGATCGCGCTGGTTGGCTTGTTTGCGCTGGCGCGCGTCTTCATATCGCTCGCGGCCATGGATGTGGGCACTGCCTTTGGCACGCTCGGGGCGCGCCGGGAGATGCTGGTTGGCTTCCTTGCTGAGCCGGCGCTCTTGATGGTGCTGTTTTGTGCCTCCATGGTGTCGCGCTCGACCTCGCTGACCACCATCGTCGACACGCTGGCGCACCGGGAGTTTGCCATCTATCCGAGCTTCCTGGTCACCGGCATCGCCTTCACGATGGTCTCGCTGGCCGAGAATGCCCGCGTTCCGGTGGACAACCCGGAGACGCATCTTGAACTCACGATGATTCACGAATCCCTGATTCTTGAATACTCCGGGCGCCATCTGGCGTTGCTGGAGTGGGCGGCGAGTCTGAAGCTGTTTGCCTATTCCTGCATCGGGCTGGCATTGTTCTTCCCCTGGGGCGTGGCGCGGGCGCATGCGCCGCTGGCGCTGTTGCTGGCCTTGCCGGCGCTGATTGTCAAGCTGGCAATGGGTGGCATCTTGATGGCCCTGATCGAGACGGTGAGCGCCAAAATGCGGATTTTCCGGGTACCCGAGTTTCTCGGTACGGCGTTTCTGCTGGCGGTGATCGGTTTACTGGTCAACATCCTGTTGGGGGTTTCATGATCAGGTTCGTGCCGCAACTGATCAATGTGTTCGCCACCCTGATCCTGATGCTTTCGTTTGCCATGATTTCGCAGCGGCGCATCGTCTCGCTGATCAATCTCTTTACCATCCAGGGTGCCGCGCTGGTGGGCGCATCGGTCCTACTGGGCTATGTCACCGATCAGCCCGATCTCTACATCTCTGCGGCCCTGACGCTCTCGCTCAAAGTCATTTTCATACCCTGGTTGTTGCACCGGGTCATCCGCAAACTCAATGTGCGCTGGGACGTCGAGACCCTGATCAACATTCCGACAACCATGCTGGTGGGGATCGCCCTGGTGATCTTCTCGTTCAGTCTGGCCTCACCCATCTCGCGCCTCTCGCATACGGTGGCCGGCGGCTCGCTCGGTATCGCCCTGGCCTGCGTCCTGCTGTCGTTCATGATGATGATCACGCGCTCCAAGGCGGTGCCCCAGGTGATCGGTTTTCTGTCAATGGAAAACGGGCTGATTTTTGCCGCGACCTCGGTCACCAACGGCATGCCGATGATTGTCGAGTTCGGCATTGCCCTTGACGTGCTGGTGGGCGTGCTGATCCTGGGCGTATTCATGTTCCAGATTCGCGAAAAGTTCGACAGCCTGGATATTCACAACCTCGAAGCGCTCAAGGGAGATTGAGTTTGTACGCGCTGTTCTTTGTGCTTGCCATTCCGCTTCTGGGCGGCACGGTGCTGGCGTTCATCGGGCACCGGGAGATTGCACGTGACGTCAATGTCGGTTTCAGTCTGGCAACTTTTCTTGCTGCCTGCGTGCTCACTGCCGGCATCATCAGTGACGGCCCGATGCTGGTCTGGGAGCAGCAGTTTTTTATCGATCCACTGAACGTGTTCCTGGTTACGCTGACCTGTTTTGTCGGCTTCACCACGGCGATCTTCTCGCGTCCTTACATGCGTATCGAACAGGATCACGGCAAGATGACGCCGATGCGCATGCGCCTGTACCACAGCATGTACCAGTTGTTCAACTTCACCATGCTGCTGGGCCTGACGACCAACAACATGGGCATTGTCTGGGTGTCGATGGAGGCCGCCACCTTGACCACCGTATTGCTGGTGAGCGTCTATCGCACCGCGGCCAGTCTGGAGGCGGCCTGGAAATATTTCATTTTGTGCGGTGTCGGGATTGCGCAGGCGCTGTTTGGCACCGTGCTGCTCTATATGGCGGCCGAACGCGTGCTCGGCGCCGAGAGTGCCACTTTGTTATGGACCAGTCTGAACGCCTACAAGGCACAGCTTGATCCGGCGATCATCACCATCGCCTTCGCATTCCTGCTGGTCGGCTACGGAACCAAGGTCGGGCTGGTGCCATTGCACAGCTGGTTGCCCGATGCACATGCTGAAGGCCCGACACCGGTCTCGGCGGTGCTCTCCGGACTGTTGCTGAACATGGCCATGTACGCTGTGCTGCGTTGCAAGGTGCTGACCGATGGCGCCTTGCAGCGCCCCCTGGCTGGCCAGTTGATGATGGGCTTTGGTCTGCTTTCGCTGGTGGTGGCGGCGTTCTTCCTGTCGCGTCAGAAGGACGTCAAGCGCATGTTCTCGTACTCGTCGATCGAGCACATGGGTCTGATCACCTTTGCCTTCGGCATGGGCGGGCCGATCGCGAATTTTGCCGGCCTGCTGCACATGACGGTGCACTCGCTGATCAAGTCGGCGGTCTTCTTCACGGTGGGCCACGCAACGCAGAAGGCCGGGACACAGGTGATGAGCGAGATTCGCGGTCTCATCAAGGTGAATCCGACGGTTGGCTGGGGTTTGATTCTCAGCGTGATGGCCATCCTTGGCATGCCGCCCTTTGGTGTCTTTGCCAGCGAGTTCCTGATCCTTACCACGGCGATGCGCGAGCAACCCTGGGCGACGCCATTCCTGTTGCTCTCGCTGGGGGTTGCTTTCGCATCGATTCTGGTGCGCGTCTTGCCGATGGTCTTTGGCGATACCACGCTCAAGCCGCTGCGTCATCCCCCGGCGCTGGTGCCGGTGTTCGTGCACATCGGTCTGGGTCTGGTGCTGGGGCTGTTCATTCCGCCGTACCTGAACGCCTGGTACGTCCAGGCCGCACTGATGCTGGGGGGGTGAGGCGATGAAGATTTCCGGCCTGGATATCGAGTTCGCCTGTCTGAGGGCTCCGGCGCCGATCTGGCGTGCAGAGGTCAGCGCCGAGCAGTGGTCAGGCACGGCGCGCGCCGTGCGCGAGTCTGGGGGGCGCTTGCTCTCGGTATGGAGCACGCGGCGAGACGCCACTGCATGGGCATGTGCGGCCTATGTGACGCTGGAGGGCCTGTTGTGGATCGAGCTGGCGCTGGCCGCCGACAAGACATACCCGGATCTGGCGGGCCTGTTTCCCGCCGCCAACCGGATGCAGCGTGCGGCTGCGGATTTGTCGGGTGTGCATGCGCTGGGTGCCCAAGATCGACGTCCCTGGCTCAATCACGGTGCCTGGCCGTCGGATTGTTTCCCGCTGACCCAGGCCCCCGGTGCGATGCAGGCGTTGCCAGAGACAGCACTGACTGACTACCCGTTTGTCCGCGTCGAAGGTGATGGTGTGCACGAGATCGCCGTCGGTCCGGTGCACGCAGGCATCATTGAGCCCGGGCACTTCCGCTTCTCGGTGGTTGGAGAGAAAGTCTTGCGCCTGGAGCAACGCCTGGGCTATACGCACAAGGGCACGGAGCGGCGCATGACGGAGCTCGAACCCTTGCAGGCGCACCGTCTGGCTGGTCGCGTCTCGGGCGACTCGACCGTGGCCTACGCCTGGGCTTATTGCATGGCGCTGGAGTCGGCCGCGGCGTGCGAGATTCCCGCGCGTGCAGCCTGGCTGCGTGCGCTGCTGCTGGAGCGCGAACGGGTGGCGAATCATCTGGCTGATCTGGGCGCGCTGGGCAACGATGCAGCGTTTGCGTTTGGCCTGGCGCAGTTCTCGCGCCTGCGGGAGGACTGGCTGCGTCTGTCCAAGCGCGCCTTCGGCCATCGCCTGATGATGGACTGCGTGGTGCCCGGAGGTGTCGCCTGTGATGTCGACGCCGGCCTGAGCGGGCAATTGCTTGGGCAATGCGATGCCATCGAAGCCGAAGTGCAAATCCTGCGCACTGTGTACGAGGAACACGCCGGGTTGCAGGACCGCTTCATGACCACCGGAAGAGTCAGCCCGGCGCTGGCCGCGCAACTGGGTTTGACCGGCCTGGCCGGACGCGCCAGCGCGCAGGCCTGGGACCTGCGCTGCGACCACGCGGCACCACCCTATGACACGCTGCAGGTCAGGATGGCCACACACAGCAACGGCGATGTTGCGGCCAGGGTCAGCGTGCGATTTGACGAGGTGTTTGAGTCGCTGCGGCTCATACGGCAGATACTCGCGCAGCTTCCGGCCGGTGCGGTTCATCGGGAGCTTGCCTTGCCTGAGGAACCCAGCCGTGGCGCCGGCTGGATCGAGGGCTGGCGCGGCGAACTGCTTGTGGCGCTGGAACTCGATAGTGCAGTGCGTGGGCATCGCATCCTGCGCTGTCATCTGCACGATCCGTCGTGGCAGAACTGGCCGGCGCTCGAACATGCGGTGATCGGCAACATCGTGCCCGATTTCCCACTCATCAACAAGTCGTTCAATCTGAGTTATTCGGGGCAGGACCTATGATCTGGCGGGTTGTCAAACAGATCGTCAAGACAGGCATACAGACCGAACCGGCGCCCGACATCGGTAGCCAGACGCTGGCCGAGGCGGCGCGCATTCAGACCGATGTGCTGGCGATTCTGGGCCGTGCGCTGGCGATACGCCAGGTTGACGCCGGTTCTTGCAACGGTTGCGAACTTGAGATCAACGCCCTGACCAACCCGTACTACAACATCGAGGGTCTGGGCATCCGCTTCGTCGCCAGCCCGCGCCACGCCGATCTGCTGCTGGTGACCGGGCCGGTGTCCAGGAACATGGCCACCGCGCTGCGGCGCACCTATGACGCTACCCCCGAGCCCAGGCTGGTGGTGGCAGTGGGCGACTGCGCTTGCGACGGTGGCATCTTCGGCGAGAGCTACGCCAGCTGCGGACGTGTTGCCAACGTGATTCCGGTGGACCTGACCGTGCCCGGCTGTCCGCCACCGCCGATCGACATCCTGCGCGGCATCCTCAGCGCCGTTCGGCGACGCATCAGCAGTTAGCTGGCGCCACGGTGCCCGAAAAACAGCACGGTCATCACCAGTCCGGTGCCGATCACCGACCACCGTACCCACTGCGCGGGCAGGCGCCGGGACCAGCGCGCGCCAAAATAGCCACCGACTGTGGCCGCCACCATCATCAGCAATCCCTCACGCCAGGCGATCGCACCGGCCATGATGAAGGCCGCCACCGACAACCAGGACAGCACCAGCGAGTTGAGGTTCTTCAGCGCATTGGCGGTGTGAACGCGCGACTCTCCGGTGGCACTGTAAAGCGCCATCAAGAGGATGCCCAGACCGCCATTGAAGTAGCCGCCGTAAATGGCGGCGATCAGCAATCCGGGGATACGCCACTTGGTCAGGGCCGAGCCGCCATGCGACGCACTGCCGGCGTGCCGCGCAAGGCTCGGCCCCGCCGCAAACAGCGCGGTGGCAAAAAACAGCAGCCACGGCACCACGCCCGCGAACACTTTGGCCGGGGTCAGCAACAGCAGCAGGGCACCGGCGACGCCACCGGCAGCGGAAATCGCCATCTCTCGGCCGAGTTGTGCTGAAGGCAGTTCCCGCAGTTCCGCGCGAAAGCCAAGCGTGCTGCCCAGGTAACCGGGGCTGACCGCCAGCGCGCTGGTGGCGTTGGCCATGATCGGCGGCACACCGGTGAAGACCAGCGCGGGCAACGTCAGGAAGCTGCCCCCGCCGGCAATGGCATTGAGCACGCCAGCGGCAAACGCGGCGCCGGCAAGCAGCGGGGGTGTGACCCAGAAATCTGTGAGCATGGGGCGATTGTCCACCGGCGCGGCATCGATCAGTGTAAGGACGCAAGCCTGCAATCAGCACTGAGCTACAGTGCGGGCAGCGGCGCCGCGCTGAGCTGTCGCGCGCCTGTCTTATTGGATCTGCCATGCAACTCGTTCGCCCGCAAGCAAAACATCTTCAGAGCTATGTCGCTGCGCTTGAGCGCGGCTGGTCGCCCGACAACACGCGCGTTGCCGAGACGATCCGCGAAGAACTGGCCCGCATCCGCGAGGACCCGGCGGCGTTCCTGGCGGCGATGGAAAATCGGCAAGGAACTGGCCCTGCCGTCACGCTGCCCGACGGCTCGCAGGTACCGCGCCTGCCGGGATTGCGTCGTTGGCTCTGGGATGGAGAATTCGCTGGCAGCATTGGTTTTCGGTGGCAACATGGAACAACAGATTTGCCGCCACACTGCCTCGGGCACATCGGCTACTCTGTCGTCCCATGGAAGCAAAGGAGGGGCTACGCCACCGCTGCGCTAGGGGCTATTCTGATCGAGGCCCGAAAGATGGGCATGCCCTTCGTCGAAATCACCACCGATCCCGAGAACATCGCATCGCAGAGAGTCATCGAAGCCAATGGCGGCAGGCTCCATGAGCGGTTTACCAAGCCAGCCCAATTCGGCAGTAAACCCGGGCTGCGTTATCGCGTCGTGCCATGAACGCGGCGGTCTTGCCTACGAGGTAGCATTATTGGCGAGTTGTGGCGAGGCCGGTCCACCGGTTTTCCTGCGCCCGCTGGTGCAATAACAGACTGACGACCTTCATCAAGCCCTATTCAGCGCACACGCATCCCCGGCTCGGCGCCGCTGACCGGTTCGAGCAGGTAGATACCGGCTTTGGCCTTTTCGTCGGCGTGGCTGGCCGAGAGCACCATGCCTTCGCTGATGCCAAACTTCATCTTTCGCGGCGCCAGGTTGGCGACGACGACGGTGAGCTTGCCGATCAGGTCTTCGGGCTGGTAGGCGCTGGCTATGCCACTGAACACGTTGCGTGTGGTCGCTTCGCCGACATCGAGCGTCAGGCGCAGCAGCTTCGTCGAGCCCGGCACGGATTCGCAATGGAGCACCCGGGCCACGCGCAAATCGATCTTGCCGAAATCATCGATGCTGATCGTCGGTGCAATCTCCTCGCCCCCTGGCGCTACTAATTCGATAGCTGTCTGCGCAGGTTCGACGGGCGCTGGCGGCTCAAACAATGCTTCAAGTTGCTTGATGTCGACGCGTTGCATCAGGTGTTTGTACTCGCCAATGCGGTGGCCGGCGCCCAGCGCCTGGCCGGTGCTGGCAAAGCGCAGTGGCGGCACACCCAGGAAGGCTTCGACCTGTGTTGCCAGCATCGGCAGCACCGGCTTGAGGTAAGTCGTCAGGACCGCAAACGCTTCGATGCACACGGTGCAGACGTCGTGCAATCGCGCATCCATCGCGGCTTGCTTGGCCAGTTCCCAGGGCTTGTTGGCGTCCACATACTCATTGACGCGATCGGCCAGTAGCATGGTTTCGCGCAGCGCCCGGGCAAACTCGCGGCCCTCAAAGAGTTGCTCGATGCTCGCGCGCTCGGCACGAAGTTGGGCGAGCAGCGCCGCACCGTCGGCGGAGACGCTACCCAACTTGCCATCAAAGCGTTTGGCGATAAACCCCGCAGCGCGCGAGGCGATGTTGATGTATTTGCCAATCAGGTCGCTGTTGACCCGCGCCATGAAGTCCTCGGCATTGAAGTCCAGGTCTTCATTGCGGGCGTTGAGTTTGGCTGCCAGGTAGTAGCGCAGCCACTCGGGGTTCATGCCCAAGCTGAGGTACTTCAGCGGATCCAGGCCGGTGCCACGGCTCTTGCTCATTTTCTCGCCGTTGTTGACGGTCAGAAAGCCGTGCACAAAGATGTTGGTCGGCGTCTTGCGGCGGCTGAAGTGCAAGGTGGCCGGCCAGAACAGGGTGTGGAAGGTGACGATGTCCTTGCCGATGAAATGGTACTGTTCCAGCGCCGGGTTCCCCATGTAGGCGTCGTAGTTCTGCCCGCGCTTTGTCAGCAGGTTTTTCAGTGAGGCCAGGTAGCCAATCGGCGCGTCGAGCCAGACGTAAAAGTATTTGCCCGGCGCATCCGGTATCTCGATGCCAAAGTACGGCGCGTCGCGGCTGATGTCCCAGTCGCCCAGGCCCTCGCTGCTGCTGCCATCGGCATTCTGGCGCGTCGAAAACCATTCTTTCACCTTGTTGGCGACTTCGGGCTGCAGCTTGCCATCCTGCGTCCACTGTTGCAGGAACTTCACGCAGCGCGGGTCAGAGAGTTTGAAGAAGAAGTGTTCCGAACTTTTGAGCACTGGCGTGGCGCCCGACAGGGCCGAGTACGGCTTGATCAGGTCAGTCGGTGCATACACCGCGCCGCAGACTTCGCAGTTGTCGCCGTACTGGTCAGACGCGTGGCACTTCGGGCATTCGCCCTTGATGAAGCGATCCGGCAGAAACATGTTCTTCTCGGGGTCGAAGAACTGCTCGATCGTCCTGGTCTCGATCAGCGAGCCATCTGGGTTGTCGCGCAGGTCGCGGTAGATCTGTTGCGCCAACTCGTGGTTCTCTGGCGCGTCGGTTGAATGCCAGTTGTCAAAGCTGATGTGAAAACCGTCCAGATAGGGCTTGCGGCCGGCAGCAATATCGGCCACGAATTGCTGCGGCGTCTTGCCCGCCTTTTCTGCCGCGATCATGATCGGCGCACCGTGGGCGTCGTCGGCGCAGACGAAATCCACCGCGTTGCCCATCATCCGCTGGTAACGCACCCAGATGTCGGCCTGGATGTACTCCATGATGTGGCCGATATGAAAGTTACCGTTGGCGTAGGGCAGGGCGGTGGTGACAAACAGTTGGCGTGGCATGGGTGGGGCTTTGCAAAGTAGCGCCGATTTTAGTCGGCGCACCGGCACGCCCATGCTGTGGGAAACTAGGGCCTCAACATTCAACCCACGCGAGGCAATGCGCCCACATCATGCAAACTGAACTACTTCCCCTTGAACCGCATGTAGCCCGCGCACTGGCGGGCGTATCCACGGCAACGCTGACCACGGTGCTGTTGAAGAAGGGTCTGCGCAATGTTTGGTTGCGTGGCACGGTCCCGATCAAGAGCGGTCAGCCGCGCCTGGTCGGACCAGCCTTCACCCTGCGCTTCGTGCCCGCGCGGGAAGATCTGGCGACGCCACAGTCGTGGTCCTCCCCCATTTCGACGCGCGCCGCAATTGAGGCGATGCCGGCGGGCTGCATCGCGGTGGTGGATGCGATGGGCGTGACCGACGCCGGAATCTTTGGCGATATCCTGTGCGCCAGAATGCAAAGGCGCGGTGTTGCTGCCTTGGTGACCGACGGTGTGGTGCGCGACAGGGCCGGCGTGCTGGCCACCGGCTTGCCGGTCTGGTGCCAGGGCACGGCGGCACCACCCTCGGTGGCGGGGCTGACTTTTGTGAATTGGCAAGAGCCTATCGCCTGTGGCGGTGTGGCGGTGTTTCCCAACGACGTCATCGTGGTGGACGAAGACGGCGCGGTGCTCATCCCGGCGGCCATGCTTGACGAGGTCACCACTCTTGCTGTGGAGCAGGAGCGGCTGGAAGCGTGGATCATGCAAGAGGTCGAGCGCGGAGTTGCCCTGCCCGGCCTGTATCCGCCCAACGCGGACAACCTGGCACGATACGAGGCTTCAAAAGAATGAAGCATCGCCTTGACCTCGCTGTTTGATCAGGGTTGCTTGGCGCAGGGCGAAACCTCGATCAACGCGAATTCTGGCAATCCCGGGAGCAGCGCCGCCAAGGGCTGGCAGCGAGCGCCATGGCACAGCTCGTAGCCCCTGGTGTACGGGGAGTGGCTCAATTTTAGGGACCTCAGAGGTGCCAATTCGGGTGGGTAATGCCACACGCCGTCACGCAATTGTGCGTTGGGCGGTGGCTCCATCCCCGCCCCGCTGCCCCTGATACGCGCCTCGTCCGGGACGAGGCGGCCCCGCGCTATGTGGTAGTCCTCTTCCCAACGAATCTTCTCGATTGAATGGGTCCAGGCCAAAGTGAATGCCGAGAACGGTAGTGCCGCCGTGATCAAGCCCGCGGCCAGACAAAGGCCGCTCATATCACGGCGCGGTTGCTGCCCGTGGCTTGCGATTCCTGAACCACTGCCACAAGATGAAAACGGCGGCCATGGCAAAGCCGATGTCGTCGGTCAGTGGCACGGCGGCGACCAGCATGGCGGCGGCAACAAAGGCAAACAGGCGCCAGAACATGCCGACGGGTTGCCACAGGTAGCCGATGGTGACTGCGGCCCACAGGCCGATCGCCAACACCGCCTTGAAGACGACGTAGGCAATGGTCATCGCGGTTGCGTTGCCCTGCAACATCAGCGCCGGGTCGTAGATGGCCATGTAGGGTACAACGAATCCGGCGACGGCGATCTGTGTGGCCTTGAAACCTATGCGCATCGGTGATGCCTTGGCGATGGAGGCCGCGGCAAAGGCCGCTAGCGCTACCGGAGGCGTGAGATCGGCCATGATGCCGAAATAGAACACAAACATGTGCGAGACGATCAGGGGCACGCCGAGCTTGAGCAGAGCTGGCGCGGCGATGGAACTGGTGATGATGTAGTTCGGTATCGTCGGAATGCCCATGCCCAGGATCAGGCACACGACCATGGTCAGGAACAGCGAGGCAAACAGGCTCTTCTGGCCGATCGTGAGGATGTAGCCGGCGAAACTCGATGCCGCCCCGGTCAGGGTCAAGACGCCTATGATGACGCCCACAATCGCGCAGGCCATGCCCACCGGGAGGGCCTGTTTGGCGCCGTCGACCAGACTCATCTTCATGGTGTGCAGCGTCTTCTTGCCGCCCTGGACAAACAGGTTGCCAACGGCCAGCGTGGCAATGACCGCGAGCACCGGCTGGATGCCCCATTTTGCGAAAGATGCCGCGGCCAATCCCATGGCAAACCAGAACACGACCCGAAACGCCATTTGCGAAATGCGCGCGGCAATGCTCGCGCCCAGAATCAGGATGGCGGTCAGGGCCAGGCCCATCATGCCGGCGAACATTGGGGTAAAGCCTTCGAACAACATCACCACCAGCGCGGCCAATGGCAGGATCAGGTAC
>JAKANU010000116.1 GCA_021812315.1 Pseudomonadota bacterium | reverse complement strand
GATTCAGCGGCAGCGTCGAGAAAGTGGTGCTCATGCCCGATTATCGGTACAAGCCGCTGCGAACACCTGCGTCGACTTCTACAATCCTTTGGACGCACAACAGCGCACCGATTTTGCAACCCCCCAGCTCATGACCCCACTGCACATCTCCACCGCATTCGACTCCGGCGCCATCGAGGTGCTGAGCCTGACTGACCCCGCTGACATCCAACTTCACATCCGGCGCGACAACGCCAGCGAGTTTGCACAGTGGTTCCACTTCTGCCTGCAAGGCGGCGCCGGTCGGGCCGTGACACTGAAGTTTCTCAACGCTGGCAGCAGCGCCTACCCCAAAGGCTGGGAGGGCTACCGCGTGGTCGCGAGTTACGACCGGCTGAACTGGTTTCGCATCGCTACGCGCTTTGATGGCGAAGTGATGCAAGCCGATCTCACACCCCAGACGCAGAGTGTTTACTTTGCCTACTTTGAACCGTATTCGCACGAACGCCATCTGGACCTGATCGGCTCGGCGGCGGTCTCGGACTGCGTGCAGGTGCAGCACCTTGGGCAGAGCCTCGATGGGCGCGACATGACGCTGCTGCGCATCACCAACGATGCGGGTCCGACACCTCTGGCGCAAAAGAAGAAGATCTGGCTGATTGCGCGCCAGCATCCGGGCGAAACCATGGCCGAGTGGTTCATCGAAGGCTTTCTGGAGCGACTGCTTGACGCGGATGACCCGGTCGCGCGCGTGCTGCTGGCGCAAAGTGTCTTTTACGTGGTGCCGAACATGAACCCCGACGGCGCGGTGCGCGGCAACCTGCGCACCAATGCGGCCGGCGCCAACCTGAATCGCGAGTGGCAAAACCCGAGCATGGAAAAGTCGCCCGAGGTGTTTCTGGTGCGCCAGAAGATGATGGAACTCGGCGTCGACCTGAACCTCGACGTGCACGGTGACGAAAACCTGCCCTATAACTTTTGTGTCGGTACCGAGGGCACCCCGGGCTACAACCTGCGCAGACAAGCCCAGGAGGACGCTTTCAAGACGACGTGGCAAACCACCTGCCCCGATTTCCAGACGACCAGGGGCTACACCAGGGTCGCCCCGGGCCAGGCCAACATGACGCTGGCCACCAACTGGATCGGCCAGAACTTTGATTGCCTGGCCCTCACCATCGAGATGCCGTTCAAGGACAATGCCGACCTGCTCGACGAGGCAGCGGGCTGGAGCGGCGAGCGCTCCAGGAAATTGGGGGCCAGCGTGCTGCTTCCGATCCTGGCTGTGGCCCACCAGCTGCGCCCCGCAATTTAGTGCAAAATGTGTCTCAAACGCCCGCACTGCAAGCATAGACAGCTACAATAAACATAGCAATGTCAAACCCCAAGCCACCGCCCACGCTGCGCCGCGTCGCCGCACCGACGCCGCGCGCACCCATCCCGGCCGGGCAGACCAACACCGCGGCCTACGGCGCCGGTGGCACGCTGCGCCTGAACAAGCGTATGGCCGAACTGGGGCTGGCGTCGCGGCGCGAGGCCGATGAGTGGATTGGCAAGGGCTGGGTCAAGGTCGACGGACGCGTCGCCGAGATGGGCATGCAGGTCAGGCCCGACGTGCGCATTGAAGTTGCCAGGCAGGCGCAGGGCCAGCAGGCCAACCGGGTGACGATTTTGCTGAACAAGCCGATGGGCATCGTCAGCGGCCAGGCCGAGGACGGTCATCAACCGGCGATCACACTGATCCAGCCACAAAACCGCTGGAAGGACGACAACGCGCGCTTCTTCTTTCACCCCAGGCAGTTGCAAAGCCTGGTGCCGGCCGGGCGCCTGGACATCGATTCGATCGGCCTGCTGGTTCTGACACAGGACGGGCGCGTGGCGCGCCAGTTGATCGGCGAGGATTCGGTGCTGGAAAAGGAATACCTGGTGCGCGTGAGCTATACCGGTCTTGCCCGACGCGACGGACCTGCTGATCAACTGATGCAAATCGATGAGGGGGACCCGGTCACGACCGATGTGCAGGCGGTGTTCCCGTCCGAGCGATTGGCATTGTTGCGCCACGGCCTGAGTCTAGACGGGCAGGCACTCAAACCCGCCACGATAAGCTGGCAAAACCCCGAGCAGTTGCGCGTCGTGCTGACCGAAGGCAAGAAGCGCCAGATCCGGCGCATGTGCGAGCAGGTGGGACTGAAAGTGGTCGGCTTGAAACGCGTGCGCATCGGCAAGGTGATGCTGGGCAACCTGCCGCCGGGACAATGGCGCTATCTGGCGGCGCATGAAAAGTTCTAGCAACAACCCCCTCAGGCACCTGCGCGCGGCTGACGCGATTGCGGTAGCGCGATTGGCGACCCAGGCCACCGCTGGCGTAGCACGCATCGCCGAGGGCGTGCACCAGTCGGTGTGGAGCAGCATGGGGGTACGCGGTGGTACATCCGCAGGAAGCACCCGTGGCATCACGGCGCTGGTCTACCAAAGCGTGCAGGGGATCAACCAAGTGGTGGGCAAGGGGCTCGCCTCGATTCTGGCCGCGCTGCAGCCGGTGCTTGAGAGGATTGAGGGCGATCCTGCCGAAACGCCACAACGCGAAGCCGTGCTGGCCGCCCTCAATGGCGTGCTCGGTGACCGTCTGGCAGCGAGTCAGAACCCGCTGGCAACGCCGATGACGCTGCGCTATCGGGGCGCGACGTTGAACTGGCAGACGCCGCCGCCCCGGCACCAAGTCAGCGACAAGGTGCTGTTGCTGATTCACGGTCTGTGCATGAACGACTTGCAATGGCAAGCCCGGCATGACGATGAAGTGGTGGACCATGGCGACGCGCTGGCACGGACACTGGGGTATACGCCGGTTTATCTGCGCTACAACACGGGTTTGCATACGTCGCAAAACGGGTACGAACTGGCGCGTCAACTCGAACAACTCGTGGAGCACTGGCCAACCGCGGTCGCCGAGATCTCGATCCTCGCACACAGTATGGGTGGCCTGGTCACGCGCAACGCTTGCCACGAGGCACGGCGAGAGGGTTTGCGTTGGCCCGAGGTGTTGAAGAACATCGTGTTCCTGGGTACGCCACATCACGGCGCACCCCTGGAGCGCGCCGGCAACTGGATTGACCTGCTCCTGCAGAGCACGCCCTACAGCCGCCCCTTGGCCAGACTGGCCCGGCTGCGCAGCGCCGGCATCACCGACCTGCGCTATGGCCATGTTCTGGAAGCCGATTGGCAGGGTCGCGACCGATTCGCGCGTCGACCCGACCAACGCCAGCATCTGCCGCTGCCGCACGGCGTTGCCTGCTACGCCGTGGCGGCCACCACTGCGGCCAAACGCAGCCTGCTGGCCGAGCGTCTGATCGGCGACGGTCTGGTGCCGCTGAACAGTGCGCTGGGGCAGCATGATGATCCGCAGCGCAACCTGGCTTTTGACCAGGCCGCTCAATCGATTGCCTACCGCATGAACCATATGCAACTCTTGAGCAGCCCGCAGGTGACACGCCAGTTGCTGCAATGGCTGCAAGCCGCAGCGCGGAGCCCTGACCGCGCCAGCGCCGCCGGGACCTAGCCCTGGCGCAATCGCATCTCGGCGGCACGGGCATGCGCCTGCAGGCCCTCGCCGTGTGCCAGTACCGAGGCAATCCGGCCCAGCACCTGGGCACCGCCTTCACTGACCTCGATCAGGCTGGATCGTTTCTGGAAATCGTAGACACCAAGAGGCGAACTAAAGCGCGCCGTGCCGCTGGTGGGCAGCACATGATTCGGCCCGGCGCAGTAGTCGCCCAGGGATTCGCTGGTGTAGGCACCAAGAAAGATCGCCCCGGCATGACGCAACAACGGCTCCCAGCGGTGCGGATCGACGCTGCTGATCTCCAGATGCTCGGGGGCAATCTGGTTGCTGATGGCGCAGGCTTCTTCCATGCTGCGTGTCTGAATCAGCGCACCGCGATCACTCAGGGATTTGGCAATGATCGCCGCGCGCGGCATCTGCGGCAACAGTCGGTTGATGGCTTCCTGAACCCGCTCGAGGTAGGCCGCATCCGGGCACAGCAGAACGCTTTGCGCGAGTTCATCGTGTTCGGCCTGGCTGAACAAATCCATCGCCACCCAATCCACCGGCGTGCTGCCATCAGCGAGTACCAGGATTTCACTGGGGCCGGCAATCATATCGATGCCCACGCTGCCAAACACCCGCCGCTTGGCCGCGGCCACATACGCATTGCCCGGGCCAGTGATCTTGTCCACCTTGGGGATGGTCGCGGTGCCATAGGCGAGTGCCCCCACCGCCTGGGCACCGCCCACGGTGAACGCGCGGGTGACACCGGCAACATAGGCTGCGGCGAGCACCAGGGGGTTCTTCTGACCCCTGGGTGTGGGCACCACCATGATGATTTCGCCAACCCCGGCCACATGCGCCGGAATAGCGTTCATCAGCACTGAGGACGGGTAGGCGGCGGTGCCACCTGGCACGTAGATGCCGACACGCTCCAGCGGCGTGACCTTTTGTCCGAGCAAGGATCCGTCGGTATCGCGGTAACTCCAGCTCTCGCCGCTGGCTGCCTTTTGTGCTTCGTGATAGCTGCGCACGCGCTGTGCGGCTGCCTGCAGTGCCCCGCGCTGCGCCGCGGGAACAGCGTCGAGCGCGGCCTGGAGCTCGGCCTGCGAGAGTTCGAGCTCGGCGAGCGTGCGGGCCGCCAGCGCATCAAAGCGCTGCGTGTACTCAAGCACCGCTGCGTCGCCGCGCTCGCGCACGTCGGCGAGGATGCTGGCCACGCGCTCTTCGATGGCCGCATCCGTCTGCGCCGACCAGCTCAGACGTTCTTTCAATTTTTTATCAAATGCGGTGTCAAGCGTTGCAAGACGGGCGGGAGCAGCTACATAATTCATAGCATCATGAGGGCACGCCGACCCTGCCAACAGCGCCCGCAAAGGCATCGATCAGGGCGCGCATCGGCGCCTTCTTGAGCTTGAGCGCGGCCTGATTGACCACCAGACGCGCGCTGATGTCCATGATGTGCTCGACTTCGACCAGGTCATTGGCGCGCAGCGTGTTGCCGGTAGAGACCAGATCGACGATCGCATCGGCCAGACCGGTCAGCGGTGCGAGCTCCATGCTTCCGTAGAGCTTGATCAGGTCGACGTGCACGCCCTTGGCGGCGAAAAACTCGCGAGCGATGGCAACGTACTTGGTCGCCACCTTCAGGCGCGATCCCTGCCGCACGGCGCTGGCGTAGTCAAAATCGGCACGCACCGCCACGCTGATGCGGCACGCTGCAATCTGCAGGTCCAGCGGCTGGTACAGACCGGCCGCACTGGTGCTGCCATCCCAATCGGCAGCGTGCTCGATCAAGGTGTCGCGCCCGGTGATGCCGAGGTCGGCTCCGCCGTACTGGACGTAGGTCGGCACATCGGTCGCACGCACCACGAGCACCCGCAATTGCGCCTGGCTGGTCGGCAAAATGAGTTTGCGTGATTTCTCGGGGTCCTCGAGCAACTCGATTCCCGCAGCGCGCAACAGTGGCAGCGTCTCGTCGAAAATGCGACCTTTGGAAAGGGCGAGGGTGATCATCGGATTCTCTCAATGGCTGCGCCAACACCGCGCAGCTTGGCTTCCATTTGATCATAGCCTCGGTCAAGATGGTAGATGCGATCCACCACCGTTTCGCCCTCGGCCACCAAGCCGGCAATGACCAGACTGGCCGAGGCACGCAGGTCGGTGGCCATGACGGTTGCCCCGGAGAGCCTTTCGACGCCTTCGACCAGGGCCAGCTTGCCTTCGATCTGGATCCTCGCACCCAGGCGCATCAGTTCGTTGACATGCATGAAGCGGTTCTCGAAGATGGTCTCGGTGACCGCGGCCGTGCCCTGTGCGATGCAATTGAGCGCCATGA
Organism: Pseudomonadota bacterium; assembly: GCA_021812315.1. Taxonomy (GTDB): domain Bacteria; phylum Pseudomonadota; class Gammaproteobacteria; order Burkholderiales; family Burkholderiaceae_C; genus Rhodoferax. The sequence goes on along the minus strand of JAKANU010000116.1, from coordinate 2,623 downwards.
ACTGCGCCTGCATGTCGGTCGGAAATCCCGGGTATTCGGTGGTGCGAAAACTCTGTGCACGCAGGCGTCCCCGGGACTCGATATGAATACCGTCTTCCCGTGCGGTCACCCTCGCCCCGGCCTCGCGCAGTTTCTCGATCACCGCTTCGAGATGGTCGGCGCGACCGTGCCGCAGCAGAACCGCACCCCCGGCAGCGGCTACGGCGCACAGGAAGGTTCCGGTTTCGATGCGATCGGCGACGACCTGATGAACACACCCGTGCAGTTGTTGCACACCCTCAATGCGGATGCGTCGACTACCCTGACCTTCGATGCGCGCACCCATCTTGATCAGCATCTCGGCCAGATCGGCAATCTCGGGTTCTTGCGCAGCATTCTCCAGGACGGTCTCGCCCTGTGCCAGGGTTGCCGCCATCAGCAGATTTTCGGTGCCGGTCACGGTGACCATGTCGGTGGCAATACGTGCGCCTTGCAGTCGGGTGGCGCCCCGGGGCAGTTTGGCGATCATGTAGCCATGCTCGACGCTGATATTCGCACCCATCGCCTGCAGACCCTTGATGTGCTGATCGACCGGGCGCGAGCCAATAGCACACCCTCCGGGCAGCGAAACCGTGGCCTCGCCAAAGCGGGTCAGCAAAGGACCGAGTGCCAGCACCGAAGCGCGCATCGTCTTGACCAGTTCGTAGGGGGCCTCGGGTGAACTCAGTGCACTGGCATCGACGCGCAGGCCGTTGTCCTCCATGCGCTCGACCGACACGCCCATGTTGCGGATGAGTTTTTGCATGGTCGAGACATCCTGCAGACGCGGCACATTGACCAGGCTCACCGGCTCCGCCGTGAGCAGGCAGGCGCACAGTTCGGGCAACGCGGCGTTCTTGGCGCCCGAGATCTGCACCTCGCCGCGCAGGCTGCGCCCGCCACGGATCAGCAATTTGTCCATCGATGCCCCTCATTCATCAGCGTCACGCATCAACCCGATCGTGCCGCCCATTCGGCCGGTGTGTAGGCCTTGATCGAGAGCGCGTGGACTTCGTCCGTCTTCATTTTGTCACCCAGCGTGGCGTAGACCAGTTGGTGGCGCTGGATCGGGCGTTTGCCCTCGAACGCGGCGCAGACAATGGTGGTAAACCAGTGCCGGCCGTCGCCGTCGAGGGTGATGTACTCGCAGGCGAGGTGCGAGGCGATGATGTTCTTGATCTCGTCAGCTGTCATGGCATGGCGTGCGGTTGTGTCACAAAAGGGGGAGGGGCAGGTCAGGCGCGAATTTTGTAGCCTGAGCGAAGCAGTGCCAAGGCCACCAGTGCCACCAGGGCCAGCGCGACGCCGACCACGCCCAGGCTGATCCAGGGCGAAACGTCGCTGACACCAAAAAATCCGTAACGAAAACCGTCGATCATGTAGAAAAACGGATTCAGATGACTCACCGTTTGCCAGAATGGCGGCAGCGAGTGGATGGAATAGAAGACGCCACTGAGAAAGGTCATCGGCATGACGACAAAATTCTGGAACGCCGCGAGCTGATCGAATTTTTCAGCCCACAACCCGGCGATCAGGCCCAGCGTACCCATCAGCGCAGCGCCGAGCACAGCGAAGCCGATGATCCAAAGTGGCGCGACAAAACTGATCTCGGTAAAGAAGGCTGCCACCGCGAACACGCCGAGTCCAACCACCAGACCACGGATCACGGACGCGCCGACGTAGGCAACAAACCAGTTCAGGTAGGAAAGGGGGGTGAGCATCAGAAACACCAGGTTACCCATGACCTTGCTCATGATCAGTGACGAAGAGCTGTTGGCAAAAGCGTTCTGCAGCAGACTCATCATGGCCAGACCGGGCACCAGAAAAGCGCTGTAGCTGACACGGTCATAAACTTTGACATGCGCCTCCAGCGCGTGGCCGAAGATCAGCAGGTACAGAAGCGCGGTCAGCACCGGACCGGCCACCGTCTGGAACGCCACCTTCCAGAAGCGCAGCACCTCTTTGTAGAGCAGGGTTTGCCAGCCAGTCATGGTGATCTAGCCCCCACGCTTGTCGCTACGCGTACTGCGCTGCCCCCCGAGGGGGCTGGCTCGCCTTGGGGCGGCCCGGCGGTGATCCGGTCCCCCACGCTTGTCGCGGCGGGTATCAGGTTGCTCGCTGAAGAGCCCTTCATGACGTCAAGAAACACATCTTCCAGATCGGCCTTGCGGATTTCCACATCCTGCGCGATCAATCCGGCTTCGCGCACGGCGGCCAGATAGCGCTCGATCTCGGCTGCATCATGCGCGGGAAACTGCACGATGCGACCCGTGATGCGCGCCTTGCCGGCCAACCGCTTGGGTAGTTCGCTATCGATTTTGAAGCGCAGCACGTTGCTCGAAGCGGCTTTGAGTAGTTCGCTGGTGTGGTTCAGCGCGACGATGCGCCCGCTCTTGAGCATGGCGATGCGCCCGCACAGCGCCTCGGCCTCTTCGAGGTAATGCGTGGTCAGCATCACCGTGTGACCCTGCTTGTTGAGCTTGGCAATGAATTGCCACAGGGTCTGGCGCAGTTCGACATCGACACCGGCGGTCGGTTCGTCGAGCACGATGACCGGCGGCTTGTGCACCAGCGCCTGCGCCACCAGCACACGGCGTTTCATGCC
>JAKANU010000115.1 GCA_021812315.1 Pseudomonadota bacterium | reverse complement strand
TGGGCGACGGCCCGCAGGGTGGTGAGCACTACGACAAGAGCACCGACATTCTGGAAGTCTGGTTTGACTCGGGTACCACACATTACACGGTGCTGCGCGGCAGCCACCGCGGCGCGGCGTCCGACGCCGGCGCCAGCACCAACAGCGCGTCCGCGGGCCCGCTGGCCAATGCCCATGACAGCGGCCCCGAGGCGGACCTATATCTGGAAGGTCACGACCAGCACCGCGGCTGGTTCCACTCCTCGCTGCTGACCAGCGCGGCCATGAACGGGCGCGCCCCGTATCGGGGCCTGCTCACACACGGCTTCACCGTCGATGGCGCCGGACGCAAGATGAGCAAGAGCCTGGGCAACTACATGCCCTTGCGCGAATCGGCGGAAAAGTACGGTGGCGAAATCCTGCGCCTATGGTGCGCCGCCACCGACTATTCCGGCGACCTGGCGATCGACGCGAAGATCCTCGCCCGCGTGGTCGACACCTACCGGCGCATCCGCAACACGCTCAAGTTCCTGCTGGCCAACACCAGCGACTTCGACTTTGCGCGCGACGCCGTGGCGGCCGATCAAATGCTGGAAATCGACCGCTACGCGCTCAGCCGCCTGGCAGCGCTGCAGCGTGAAATTCTGGCCCATTACGAGGTCTATGAATTCCACCCCGCGGTCGCCAAGCTGCAGATCTACTGCAGTGAGGACCTTGGTTCGTTCTACCTCGACGTCCTGAAAGACCGTCTGTACACGATGGCGCCGCAATCGCTGGCCCGGCGCAGTGCGCAAACGGCTCTTTGGCAAATCACCCAGGCGATGCTGCGCCTGATGGCACCGTTCCTGAGCTTCACTGCCGAGGAGGCCTGGGCCGTGCTCGGCGCCGCGGGCAAGACACCCACGGCGACCCGGGCGTCCATCTTCCTCGATACCTACCTCGACCTCGCTGCACCGGATGAGTCCCTGCTTGCCAAGTGGGAGCGCATTCGCGAGATCCGCGCCGACGTCAACAAGGAAATCGAAAACCTGCGTTCGCAAGGCAAGGTCGGATCGTCGTTGCAAGCGCAAGTGCAGCTCACGGCCGGCGCCCACGACTACGCCCTGCTGGCCAGCCTGGGGCCGGACCTGAAGTTTGTCTTCATCACTTCCGCTATTACTTTGATAGCTGGCGACGCTCTTTCCGTAAGCGCTTCGGCTTTGAACGCTGTCAAGTGTGAACGCTGCTGGCACTACTGCGACGACCTTGGTAGCGACGCCGCGCATCCCGGCTTGTGTGGCCGCTGCACCAGCAATTTGTTTGGTCACGGAGAGACGCGGAGCTTCGCCTGATGGCACGCACGTCGCGCTCGGGCTCTGTCATGCTGCGCTGGCTCGGGCTGGCGCTGCTGATTCTGATCTGTGACCAATTCAGCAAGCTGCTGATTGTCGGCCTGTACGGGCCCGGTGAGCATACACCGGTGAGCGGCTTCCTGAACATCGTGCGCGTCCACAACAACGGTGCCGCGTTTTCCTTTCTTGCCAGCGCCTCGGGCTGGCAACGCTGGTTTTTCATCGTTTTAGGATCAGTTGCCGCTGTGCTGATCATCTGGCTGCTGCGCTCTCATAGTGCGCAGAAGCTGTTTGCCTTTGCGCTGGCGTGCATTCTCGGGGGCGCCCTGGGCAACGTGATCGACCGCCTCAACTATGGCTATGTTGTGGACTTTCTTGACTTTTACTGGCGCAACTGGCATTTTCCGGCTTTCAATCTCGCCGACAGTGCCATTACCCTGGGCACCGCCTGCCTGATACTTGACGAATTGCGGCGAGTGCGGCGTTCCGGCTGAGCCGCCTACGGATCGAAAGGCAAAGCGTTGACACACCTGCTAAACCTCCTGGCCGCCATCGCCCTGCTGGTCTGGGGCACGCAACTGGTGCGTACCGGCATCCTGCGGGTTTACGGCGTGAGCCTGCGCAACATCCTGGCGCAAAGCGTCAGCAACCGCTTCACGGCGACGATGTCGGGCATCGGGGTCACCGCGCTGGTTCAATCGAGCACCGCCACGGCATTGATCGTCTCCTCGTTTGTCGGCCAGGGCATGATGTCCCTGCCCTCGGCGCTGGCCGTCATGCTCGGCGCCGATGTCGGCACCAGCCTGATCGCCGTGCTGTTCTCGCGCGACCTCTCCTGGCTCTCGCCGCTGTTCATTTTCATCGGCGTCGTGCTCTACATCTCGCGTCAGGCCAGCTACGCCGGACGCATCGGACGCATCATCATCGGCCTGGGGCTGATGCTGCTGGCGCTGCGCCTGGTCACGGAGTCCGCGGCGGTGCTGACCCAGGCACCTGCGGTGAAGGCCCTGCTCGGCTCCCTGAGCAGCGATCCATTTCTGGAAATCACTGTCGGCTGCGTGCTCTCGGTCCTGAGCTATTCGAGTCTGGCCCTGGTGCTGCTGACGGCCGCCCTGACCAGTACCGGTGTGGTGCCGATCGACGTCGCCCTCGGCTTGGTTCTGGGCGCCAACCTGGGCAGCGGCCTGCTGGCGGTGCTGACCACGCTCAACACCAATGTGGAGACGCGCCAGGTGCCGCTTGGCAACCTGGTGTTCAAGGTCATCGGCATCGCCGCCGTGGCGCCGTTCGTTGGCCTGTGGCTGCGCGAGATGCGCCCCTGGCTGAACGACTCTGCCACGCTGGTTGTGTTGTTTCACCTGAGCTTTAACGTGGTCGTCGCGCTGATTTTCATCGGCCTGACCGAACTTGTCGCGCGTTGGGTCGAGCAGTGGTTGCCGAAGATTGACAAGAGCACGGTGGCCGGTCGCCAGCGTCACCTTGATGCCTCGGCACTGGCCACACCCTCACTGGCGATCTCCTGTGCGGTGCGCGAGTCCATGCATCAGGCCGACGTTGTCGAGGCCATGTTGCGCGGTGTGCTGGGTGTGATCAAGAACAACGACACGCAGTTGGCGCAGGACCTGCAAAAGATGGACGACACGGTTGACGAACTGTATTCCGACATCAAGTATTACCTGACCAAGATTTCACGCGAGGCACTCAGCGAGGAAGAAGGTCGGCGCTGGACCGACATCGTCAGTTTCACCATCAACATGGAGCAAATCGGCGACATCATCGAGCGCGTGCTCGCCGACATCGAAAGCAAGAAGATCAAGCCCGGACGCGAGTTTTCCGAGGCCGGCATGGCCGAGATCACCGACCTGCACGCCCGCCTGGTCGACAATCTGCGCTTGGGCATGAGCGTGTTTCTCAATGGCAATGTTCGCGATGCGCGCAAGCTGCTCGAAGAAAAAACCCGGTTCCGTGATCTGGAACGCGAATACGCAGCGACGCATCTGGCGCGCCTGGCGATCAATACCCTGCAGAGCATGGAAACCAGTTCCCTGCACCTGGACCTGATCAGCGAACTCAAGCGCATCAATTCGCACATCTGCTCGATTGCCTATCCGATTCTGGACTCGGCCGGCGCCCTGGCGCCGAACCGCTTGCGCGAGCCCCTGATCGAGACGGTGTCCGCGGTCAGCGCAGACCCAGCGCTGCCACCAGAATCAGAGCTGCCTCGATCGTGAACTGATCCCGCCGTAGCCAGTCGACGAGTTCGGTGCGCTCGAGCAGCAGGAATTGCGCGACCTCGCCGTCCTGATTCACCGGCAGGACCGTGTCGGGCACGATGCAGTCATACCAGTCAATTTTTTCCACCACATAGCCGGCATCGGCGTCCTGGGAAGCCGGCTTTTGCACGCAGAGCTGACCACACCAGCGCAGTTGTTCGAGCGTGTCCAGCGATAGCCCCGCTTCCTCCAGCGTTTCGCGCGCCAGCGCCGTCTGCACCGTATCGCTGGCCGTGACCATACCGCCCATCAGCGTGTCCCACTGGCCCGGGTCGTTGGGCTTGTCCAGGGCACGCTGCTGCACCCAGTAGCGCTGATCCGGACTGCGGCCGACCAGGTGCACAGCGCGCGTGGCAATGCCCAAGGCACGCACAATGGCACGCTCCACCGTCGCGAGGACCTGACCCTGGAGGTCACGGATGGCGAGCTGTTCGTTGCGCCATTGCTGCGCCACGCGCCCGACCCGGCCCCGGCGCAAGGTTTGCGCCAGACGTGCCAGGGAAGCCGTGGCATCGCCTTGAAGGTGCCACGCCACCCTGCCATCGTCATCTTCTTTCAGCAGCAGCTCATCCAGTATTGAAGAGCCCTGCAGACCGATTTGAGAAAAATAGTCGGGCTCTACCGAACCAATCAGGTGCGCTCCCCAATACAGCGGCACACGCTCACGCAGCGGCGCCTGCGCGCCGCGCGCTGCCAGCGCCGCCAGCCAAGCTGCCTGGTCTTCGCAGCTGCTCACAGGCTTAGCACACTGCACCCGGTGGTCTTGCGCGCTTCGAGATCACGGTGTGCCTGCTGCACGTCGTCGAGCCGGTAGCGCTGGTCAATGCGCACCTTGACCTTGCCGCTGGTAACGACGTCAAACAGGTCATCGGCCATCTCCTGCGTGCTCTGGCGTGTGGCGATGTGGCTGAACAAAGTCTGGCGTGTCAGGTACAGTGAACCCTTGAGACCAAGGACACCGGGCGCAAAAGGTGGTACCGCCCCGGAAGCGTTGCCAAAACTTGCCATCAAGCCAAACGGAGAAAGACAGTCCAGCGACTTGTCCCAGGTGTCCTTGCCAACCGAGTCGTAGACCACCTTGACACCCTTGCCCGCCGTGATCTCCTTGACGCGCGCGAGAAAGTCTTCGCTCGAATAATTGATCACAAAGGCGGCACCATGTTTCTTGGCCAGGGCGCACTTCGCGTCCGAGCCGGCGGTGCCGATCAGCCGCAGCCCCAGGGCATGTGCCCACTGGCAGGCGATCAGCCCGACGCCCCCAGCGGCAGCGTGAAACAGCACAAAGTCCCCGGCCTGCAAGCCGCCTTGCGGCAGGGTGCGCTTGAGCAGATACTGGGCTGTCAGTCCCTTGAGCATCATCGCCGCGCCGGTCTCGAACGAAATGGCGTCGGGTAGTTTGCACACGCATTTGGCTGGCATGACGCGCAACTCGCAGTAGCTTCCGGGCGGCTGGCTGGCGTAGGCCGCGCGGTCGCCGACCTTCAGATGCGTGACACCTTCGCCAACCGCCTCGACCACGCCAGCGGCCTCCATGCCCAGTTGCAGCGGCATCGGCAAGGCATACAGACCACTGCGCTGATACACGTCAATGAAGTTCAAGCCGATGGCATGATGACGGATGCGGATTTCGCCGGCACCGGGCTCGCCGACCGGCACATCCACCAGTTTGAGTTGCTCGGGCCCGCCGTTTTGCTCGATGCGCACGGCGCGGGAAGAAAAGGATGCCATCTGCGGTCTCCTGAAATTGAAACAGGGCACATGTTGCCATGAAATTCACCGGCTTGAGCGTGCAGCAGTCCTGCGCGGCGCAACTTGTCGCAAATCAGGGCACCGGCCAACGCCAATCTGCCAAAATGGGGGATTCCCATTCCCAGCGGCGGTTTCCCATGTCGACGCCAGTTTCGGAGATTTTGCACAAGCCGGCGCTGCGCGTGGGCGCGGCCGCTGGCTTTTTCCTGCTGGCGCTGGCACTGGCCGTCGGCAGCCTGCTGTGGAACGACTACCAGGCCACGCTGGAGAAAGGCGAGGCCGACGCCAACAGTTATCTGAACCATGCCCAGGCTGCGCTGGAGCGAAACTTCACCAGCGTCGAGGGATTGCTGCTTGGCATGCAGGACCTCCTTGGCCTGCGTGCGCTCGGCCCCGGGTCCGTGGACGCCGTCAAAGCCAGCGCGCTGATGCGACTGGCGACGCGACAAAACCCGTTGATCTGGCAAACCGCCCTGGTCGATGAGGAGGGCACGGTGCTTGCGTCGTCGGTCTCGCCGGGCAGCGCAACACTGACCAGATTGCCAAAGGAACTCATCGCCGAAGCCCTGGCAACACGATTTCCAACGGTGGTATTCAGCGCGCCGCTGACGAGCTTTGTCGGACCACAGCGGGTGCTTCGGTTTGGCCTGCGCGTGGAACGCACCGGCGGCGGCAAAATGGTCATCGTGGCCGAGGTCCTGATCACGCAACTGAGTGCCATCATGACCCAGGGCGCCAGCATAGGCGGCATGCAGTTGACACTGGAGCGCGTGGACGGACAACTGCTGGCCAGTGCGCCCGAGAGCGACGCCTTGCTCGGGCAAAGGCTGGCCCCAGCGCTGGGCTCCTTGACGGACTCGCTGCACGTGCGACGTTTGTCGGCCCGGCTCAGCGGCGCCCCCGCTATCGTCGTGAATCAACCGGCCATCTTCAACCAAGCCCGGATCGTCGCCAGCATCCCGCTCGACGATGCTCTGGCGGGTTGGCGCGAGCACCGCGACTATCTGCTCGGCGTGCTGCTCCTGTTGGCGGTGCTGATCGTCGGGATGGCGCTCATCGAAGTGCGCTACATCCGCGCGCTCGCGCGCGCACAAGCCTCGATCGTGCAGGGCAAGACCACGCTGGATCAGGCGCTGGAGTCGATGGTCAGCGGCTTCTTGCTGCTCGATGCCGAGCAGCGCATCGTGCGCTGGAACCGGCGCTTCGAGGAAATGTTTCCGTGGCTCACCGGGGTATTGCAGACCGGGATGCCGTTTCGCCGCATGCTTGAGACAACCGCCAGATACCATTTGACCGAAGCCAGTCCAGCGGAATTGGAAAACTGGGTTGAACGCCGACTGACGCAGCAGTTCGACCTGGACACGCCACACGAACAGGAACTGCCCAACGGGCGCGTCATCCAGATCACCGAGCGGCCCACGCCCGAAGGTGGTCTGGTCATCGTCTACCACGACGTGACCGAACTGCGCCGCGCCAGCGCCGAGATTGAGCAGTTGGCCTTCTACGACGCTCTCACGGCGCTACCCAACCGGCGCCTGCTGCTGGACCGGATGATGCAGGCCATGACCTCGGCGACCCGCAGCAAACGTTGCGGCGCGGTCCTGTTCCTCGATCTGGATCATTTCAAGACACTGAACGACACGCTGGGTCACGACGTGGGCGATTTGCTGCTGCAGCAGGTCGCGCAACGCCTCAAGGCCAGTGTGCGCAGCTCGGACACAGTGGCACGCCTGGGCGGCGACGAGTTTGTGGTGATGCTCGAAGATCTGGCCGAAGACAGTCTGATCGCGGCCATGCAGGCGCAACGGGTCGGCGAAAAGATCATGGCCACCTTGACGCAGTTGTACCAGCTCGGTGAGCACCCGTACCACATCACGCCGAGCGTCGGTGCGACCCTGTTTGGTCCGGGGCACCATGACCCGGCGGATCTGCTCAAGAATGCCGATATCGCGATGTACCAGGTCAAGGCAGGTGGGCGCAACGCCCTGTGCTTCTTCGACCCGAACATGCAGGCCGCAATCAATACGCAGGCGACACTCAAGGAGGATCTGCACGCGGCACTGCAGGGCGAGCAGTTCGAACTCTACTATCAGGCCCAGGTCCAGCGCGACCGACGCATCCTCGGTGCCGAAGTTCTGATCCGCTGGCAGCATCCGCAGCGCGGTTTGCTGGCGCCGGCCGAGTTCATGGCAGTGGCCGAAGACAGCGGACTGATCCTGCCGATCGGCCAATGGGTCCTGCGCAGCGCATGTGCCCAACTGGCGCTGTGGCAGGGCGACCCGCGGCGCAATCAACTGCACCTGTGCGTGAACATCAGTGCGCGCCAGTTCCGGCAGCGCGATTTTGTGACGCAGGTGCTCACGACACTGCAAGAGACCGGCGTCGACGCAAACGGCCTCATGTTTGACCTGACCGAGGCTCTGATGCTCGACAACGTGCCCGACACGATAGCCAAAATGACGCAGCTCAAGGCCTGTGGCCTGCGCTTTGCCGTGGACGACTTTGGCACCGGCCATGCGTCACTGGCGTACCTCACGCGCCTGCCGCTGGACCAGCTCAAGATCGACCAGTCATTCATGGGCGATATTGCCCTGCAAACGACCGATGCCCGTATTGTACAGACCATCATCGGCATGGCGGGCAACCTGAATCTGGAAGTGATCGCCGAAGGCGTGGAAACGCAGGCCCAGTGCGATTTTCTGGCCGAACACGGCTGTACCCTGTATCAGGGCTATCTCTTCGGTCACCCCGTGCCGCTGGCGGAGTTTGAATCGCTGCTCAGGCCGTCGCCCAGCCGCTGACTCAGAATTCGGCCGCCTCCACCACAAACTGCACCCGGCGCTGACCATTCCAGGCGTCGGCGTCAAGCCTGAACGCCAGCTTGACACGCCCCGGCAACGCTTCGGTGTGGCCAAACCAGATACCGTCAACCGGCTGCCCCTGATGCTTGAGCTTGAGACGCAAGTGCCGCTCACCGACCAGGCGCTGCGAGAGCACGTCGACTTCCTCGCTGAAGGTCGGTGCGGCAAAGCCCTGACCCCAGACTTCCTGTTGCAGCATGTCCACCAGATCCACGCGCCGGTACTCGCTCTGCAGCGGCCCATCGGTTTCAAGCCTGCGGGTGAGCGTCGCCGCGTCGAGCCACTCGGTGGCAACCTCGAGC
>JAKANU010000114.1 GCA_021812315.1 Pseudomonadota bacterium | reverse complement strand
GGCCGGATCGAGCCACGGGTTCTTGCTCAGGCGCGTGACCAGGAAGGCGCCGCTCTGGCTGATGAGCGCCGACGTGCGTTGTGCTTTCTTCTGTGTTCTGGGCAAGCGTTCCTCGGGGATGAACCAGGAATCGTAATTGCCGGGGTGAGAGATGATCCCCAGGCAGTTGCCGCCGACGAAGACCGGCCCGACCCCCGCACGCCGTGCGGCGTCGATCTTGGCCTGCATCTGCTGGGCCGGCTCCCGGCTCGCCTCGGTTTCTCCCATACCACCGGGAATCAACAGCACGGATTCCACCGCATCGGTCCGGATCACCTCATCAATGATCCCAAAGGCGACGTCGGCGGTCACGGCAAGGATCAGCAGGTCGAGCTTGTTCTCCAGCACTCCCAGGCTCTTCGCGCAGCGCACGCCATCAACTTCCAGACCATCGGGATTGATGACGAGCAGGCGTGACTTGTCGTAACCCGATGCGATGATGTTCTTCAGGGTGATCCGGCCAAAGTTCATGCGCGTGGCCGACGCACCGATGATGCCAATCGAAGCCGGATGCAGCATCTTGTTTATCTTGCCCTGAGGCCGCGGTGGGCGGACGATCTTGGGGCGGCCGAAGCTGCACAATCCGTCGAGCGCGACCAGCGAGCCGGCCGAGCAGGTGAAGGGATTGATCTCCAACTCCTCAATGACCAAGTCCGTCTCTGGATTACCCGTCGAGAAACCGTTGGCCAGGGCAATGAAGGCTGCAAAGCACCGAACGAGGCTTTCGTCGGACACCAAGCGGTGACATCCCCGCGTCAGTCCGGCGATCTTGCGGTAGGCAATAGTCGGTCTGAAAATCTCGAGAAATTCCTCGGCGGTGGTCAGTTCGGTTGAGGCCGATACGACCGCCTGCCCCCGGCGAGACCCAGCCGCATAGAGTTCGGTATCGACGCCACCAATCCCGGCGCTGAGGATCATGCCGAATTCACGCGTGTTGCGCAGGCTGATCAGGAGTTCGCGGCCCGAACCGGCGGCGTCTGCCTCGATGAACTCCGTGATCATGACTCCGGCAATATCGCGTGCCGGCAGCGTCGTGAACATACTCCTGCACGTGGCCCGCACCGCCGCGGGCTGCTTGGTCACGATGGCGACTCCGCCCACGTCTGACTTGTGAGCAACGCTGCTGGAGACGATCTTCACGACAACCTGATCTCCGGGGAGTGACCCCAGGAGTTCATCTGTTGGCTCAGTCCCCCGGGCGATCACCTCGTGTCTTGGCGTTCTGGCGATGTCGGCCGCGGCGAGGAGCCGGTAGACCTCATGCTCGAACAGCGACGAGCGCCCCTCTTCTTGCGCCCTGCGCAAGATGTCGTTGATCAGTGCTCCGTTCATGTTTGTTCCTCGTAGGGTGCGTGTGTCGTTCGTCTTAGTGTCCGGTTTGTCGCTTGCGAATGCTGTCAGCATAGATTCGCGCTTCGCAGTAGCGTACCAGCGCCTTGGCAGCGCGGGCGCAGTTGCGGAACACGCAGACGCCCTGATCCATGAGCCGCATTGCCATGGCGTCGTAGAGCGTGCCGCCGTCGATGACGCCAATGATCGGCTTGTCGTTGCGCTGGACCATGGGTGGCATCAGTTGTACCGTGCTCTTGGCATCGTTGATATCGTAGCCGGGGCGCAGCTTGCTCGTCTCGAGCGCGCGCACCGACGGCGCGGTAGGATCGAGTCCGACAACCACCGCGTCAATATTGGGGTCAAGAAGGAATGCCTCGGTGATCTGCAGATGTGCCTCGTCATCCGCACCCGGATTGATGTCGATTGGGTTTCTGACCTCAACCAGCGCAGCCAGCTTCTTTGCGAGCAGGATTTCTTCAACGCGTTTGACGGTAGGTTCCCGGAGTTCACCCATCTGCATTGAAAATGTATCTGTGCTGATCGCGTCGGCCATGCCTACCGCTTCGAACCCGGCACCGCTGATGGCGCCGAGTCGGTTGCCGCCGATCCGCTTGCGATGCAGCGCGCCGGAGATATAGAACAGATCATCGAAGCTATTGATGTCATCGGCAACGATGGCACCAGCTTGTTGCAGCACCGCTTCAAACAGTACCGGGTCACCGGCAATCGATGCCGTGTGACCCATTACGCCAGCGCTGCCGGCTGCTGTTCTTCCGGCCTTGTAGACGACCACCTGCTTGCCGTTGAGCACTGCCTGTCGCACCGCCTTGGCAAAGTGCAGTCCGTCTGCGTCCTTGAAACCCTCGATGTAGACGCCGATGGTTTCAATTTCGGGACGGGTCGCAAAATAGGTCAAGAGATCGCCATGTGTCAGGTCAGTCTGGTTGCCCAGCGCCAGCATGTAGCGTGGGTCGAGCCACGGGTTCTGGCTTAGCCGGGTGATCATGAAAGCGCCGCTTTGGCTTAACATGACCGCGCTTCGTTCCGCTTTTTTTTGTGGCTTGGGCAAACGCTCCAACGGAATGAACCATGAGTCGTAGCGTCCAGGATGCGAGACCACGCCCAGACAGTTGGCACCCAGAAAAATTGGTCCGCCATCGGGCTGGCCGTGCGCCGCATTGATTCTGGCGGCGAGGGCGGCGGCGGGCTCCCGACTCTTGCTGGTTTCGCCCAGACTGCCGGGAATCAACATCACCGACTCGACGTTGCCGCTCTCGATAATCTGGTCGACCAGTGCGTAGACGGCATCGGCCACCACCGCGACAATCAGCAGATCCAGCTTGTGCGTCAGCGCCTGCAGGCTGGCCACGCAGGCGACGCCGTCGATCTCCGCGTCATCCGGGCGAATCACGGTCAACTGTGTCTTCGGGTAACCACTGCCAACCAGATTGCGCAGGATGATGCGGCCAAAATTCATGCTTGTGGCCGATACACCGACTATGCCGATGGATGCTGGATGCAGTAGTTTGTCCACCTTTGCTATGGGACGTGGCAGTCGTTTCGATGGCGGCGTGCCAAATGTGCATTGAGCCTCAGAAACGCTGACCAGACCGCGACTGACCTGTAGCGTGAATTCCAATGACTGAAGCATCAAAGGCTGGCTTTTCTCCTCGATCGCAACGTTCAGAGCCAGCTGCAACAGACTATCAAAGAGATGGGCGAGTTGCGTGTCAGGCACTGGTACTTGCTGGCGGCGCATGTTGATAGCCAGCTTCTGGTAGGCCACCGTGGTCTGGAACCGCTCAAGGAAATCCGAGCCACTGCACAACGCGGTCAAGGCGTAGGCGGTCGCCCGGCCTTTGCGAAAGCTGTTGACGTCGAGTTCTGCGTCGGACCCGCCGAGTCCGGCACCTATCACTATGCCGAATTCGCGACTCAGGTTCAGGCTGATCTGAAAGTCGCCATCACCCCCTGTCGACGCCGACGGCGCACGGATGCCGACGGGGCTGCCCAATGCGGCGAGCAAGCCTTCGAGTTCGAACTGTGTCAAGCGCGTGCGGCTGGCGCGGGCGACTTGCCGCAATAGCGCGGTCGCAGCGGAATTTGCGGCGACCTCTGCAAGCGGCTGGGATGAATTGCGCATCGGTGGGCTCCGTTGAAGCCAGACACGCAGATTGCAGGAAGGCGATGCTGCGTGGCCTGGGCTGACGGTGAACTATAAATTAGTTTCGCGCGCGAAGACTATTCTTCTGTGCCGCCATTGACGCTTGATCTTTGAAACAGTTTGCGCACCACGCCGCGCAACCAACTATGGGCCAGATCCGGGCTGGCACTCTGGTGCCACAACATGCTGACCTCGTAGCGCGAGCCATGTTCGGGCAATTTCCATATCTTGACGTGGTAGGGCGGCGCCAGGGAGTTAGCGTACATCAGGGGCACGATGGCCATCAGATCGGTGCGTGTTACCAGCTCAGGCAGCGCGCCGTAATGGCGTGCCCGCAGCACAATGCGTTCGTTCAGACGCAACTCGTTGAGCATCAAGTCGATGCTGCCGTGAAACGTGGCAGCTGGCGAGGCCACTGCCAGCGAGGCGCCGGTCAGCTGCTTGGCGGTCAGTTGGGCACCCGAGCGCCAGTTGGACGGTCGCCAGTTGCTAGCCGTGATGGCAACAAAGTTTTCCTGAAACAGCAGCTCGCTGACCGTCGAGCCGCGCTTGCCCTCCAGAATGCCAATGGCCAAGTCAATTTCATGCGCGTCCAGTGCTGCGCTGACCTCCGGCGCTGCCACCGCCACGTTGGAGATATGGCTGCCGGGCGAGTGCGCACGCAGGGCCTGTGCGAGCGGTGGCAGGAACATCATCTCACCCAGGTCCGACAGGGATAGGCGCCAGTGCACGTGACTGTTGGCCGGATCAAATTCTTCGGCGCTGCTGAGCGTACTTTCGAGCAAATGCAACTGTTCGATCACCACCGGGACGATGCGTTGCGCCTTGCGTGTCGGATGCAAACCGATGGCTGAGCGAACAAACAGTTCGTCACGGAAAATGGTGCGCAGCCGTGCCAGTGCGTTGCTGGTCGCGGGCTGCGACAGCGCCAGGTGGCGACCCGCCTCGGTGACCGAGCCAAAGCGGTAAACCGCGCTCAGGACGCGCAGCAAATTGAGGTCCAGTTGTCTGAAATTCATATAAGGGTTTATGCTGATTATCTGTCTGATGAATGTAGCGGATTTCAAAAATCAATTAGACGGATGGCAGCAAAGAGCCTAAATTCGGCCTTAGATAAATCCCTTTCGGTCACACAGCCAAAAGGAAATCTGCTAAGCGTTTGCCTGCAGTTAGAGAAGGAGACGAGAAGGTGCTTGAGATCATCATCCAGGGTCGCGGTGGCCAGGGTGCTCAGACCGCAGGCAACCTGCTGGCCGGCGCGTTCCATGCACAGGGGCTGCATGTGCAATGCTTTGCCAGTTACGGCGGCGCCCGCCGCGGCACACCGGTGAACTCGTTCATTCGGGTCGATCAGCGACCGGTGCGCGTACGCTGCGACATTGAGCGAGCCGATGCGATTCTTTGTTTTGACGCGAGTCTGCTGGAAGGCCGCCTGCTGGCCAGTGCTGATGAACGCACGCTCATTGTGGTGAATTCGGCGCGCAGTGCCACAGAGTTTGCTCAGGCAGTGCCTGGCAGGCGGGTGATCACGATTGACGCGCTGACCATTGCGCGTCAACAGGGTCTAGGCCGCATCGTGAATTCTGTCTTGCTCGGCGCTCTGGCTCGGGTTATCGAAGCACCCGAACTGCCGGTCCTGACACGGGCGCTGGTCGACAACGCACCCAAGCAGCACGATGAAAACGTCGCGGCCTGCACCGAAGGGTATCGATGTGCCGAGAGACAGATGCTGGGGAGCGTGGCATGAACGCACCAATCCCCACCCCGGCCACCTGGACCACGGGGAGTACCACGGCCATCATGACGGGTACTTGGCGTGCCTCATTGGCCACACATATCAAGGCGCCGGCACCTTGTCACGGCGCTTGCCCGGTCGATGGCGACATAGCCGAGTGGATTGGGCTGGCGCGTGCGCGAGACTATTTCGGTGCCTGGCAAGTTCTGGTGCGCCACAACCCCTTTCCGTCGATTGCCGGGCGAATCTGTCACCATCCCTGCGAAACGGCCTGCAACCGTGCTGGTTATGACGAGGCTCTTTCGATCTGCAAGCTTGAGCGCTTTGTCGGTGACCAGGCACTGGCTCAGGGCTGGGGCTTCGAGGTGCCGGTGTCGCGACCCGGGCATGTGGCCATTGTCGGGGGCGGCCCCTCAGGCCTGTCGGCAGCCTTTCAACTACGCCGCTTGGGTTTTGCCGTGACTCTCTACGAGGCGCAGGCCGAACTCGGTGGATTGATGCGTTACGGTATTCCGGCTTATCGGCTGGCGCGCGATGTGCTAGATGGCGAGATCGCGCGCATCATCGCCATGGGCGTTAAAGTAAATTGCAGTCACAGGATGACCTGTTCAGACGATTTTGAGCGGCTGCGCGAGCAGCATGATGCCCTTTATCTGGCGCTCGGCGCGGCGCGTAACAAGCGCCTGCCGACTCTTGACTATGCTCAGCCTTGGGTCTGTGACGGTGCGACTTATCTGGCGGCCGCCAACGCGGGCAAGCCCCTGACTCTTGGCAAGCGTCTGGTTGTGATCGGCGGGGGCAGCGCGGCCTTAGACGCGGCGCGAAGTGCGCGTCGACTGGGGCACGACGTCACGCTGTTGGCGCTGGAACTGCGGGACCAGATGCCGGCTCAAGCGGAGGAAGTGCACGAAGCTCTGGAGGAGGGCATCGCCCTAGTGGATGGTTCCCGACTCGACGCTGTCAGCGATGCGGGCAGCAGGGGTCTGGCACTGAGTTGCAGCAAGGTCGTTTTTGTCGCCGGCAGTCAACGTGGAGAGTTCACATTGACGCCGGTGTCGGGCAGCGACTTCAGACTCTCGGCTGATGCGATCATCACCTCCATTGGCCAGGATCCGGATCTCACAGTGCTTGGTGAGAATTTCGCCAGCGTGGGCGGGCTGCTCGTGACCGACGCGCAGTTCGCCACCAGTGCTTCGGGTGTCTATGCAGGCGGCGATATGGCAAGCATGGCGCGCTTTGTCACCGAAGCCGTTGGTATGGGACAGCGTGCCGCCGAGTCGATTGCACGAAAATTGCAAGATCCGCAGGCCGGGTCACGCCGTCCAGGCAACATTGCCGGTGAACCGCTTGTGGCGCTTTCGTCCATCAGCACGTTCTACCATCCGAAGCGCGCAAGGGCCGAAAGCGGGTTGCTGGCGGCGAGTGAACGCCTCTCCAGCGTGGTCGAAGTCCAGCTGGGACTCGACGTTGAGCAGGCGCTGACCGAGAGCGAGCGCTGCTTCTCCTGCGGCACCTGCATCTTTTGCGATAACTGCGTCGTCTACTGCCCGGACATGGCGGTCAAACGTGTTGATAAGGGCTATGTCGTCCTGACCAACTATTGCAAGGGTTGCGGCGTCTGCGTCAAGGAGTGTCCGACCGGTTCCATGAAGATGCAGGAGGAAGTGCGATGAGTGCCGACCACAAGACCATGCTGCTGACGGGCAATCAGGCCGTGGCATGGGGCGCCCGCCTGGCACGCCCGAAGGTGGTCCCGGTCTATCCGATCACTCCGCAGACGCCGGTGCTCGAGCAACTTACCGAGTTTGCGGCCGAGGGCAGTTTCGACGCTGAAATTATCACGCCGGAATCAGAGCACTCGGTGATGTCGGCGTGCATTCCGGCTTCGCTGGTGGGTTTGCGGGTGTTCACGGCGACAGCGTCGCAAGGGTTGCTGCTGATGCACGAATTGCTGCACTATGCCAGTGGCGCGCGGGCGCCGATCGTGATGGTAAATGTCAATCGAACCGTGGCCTCGCCCTGGGCTTTCTGGCCGGATCAGACCGACAGCCTGTCGCAGCGCGACACCGGCTGGATTCAGTACTACGTGGAAAGTGCGCAGGAAGCGCTTGACACCGTGATACAGGCCTTTCGTGTGGCTGAGCCAGTGCTGTTACCCGCCATGGTGAACCTCGACGCCTTCTACGTCTCGCACTCGCTGGAGCCGGTGCTCGTGCCGGAGCAGCAACTGGTCGATCGCTATTTGCCGCCATTCGACCCGCCACACAAGCTCGATACCGACAAGGTCGAGTCCTGGGGCAATGTCGCAACGCAGGACATGTATTTCCGGCACCGCCAGGGTCTCGGTGAAGCTATGGACAAGGTGCCAGCACTGGTGGCCCAGGCCGATCACGAGTGGGCGCAACTCACACAGCGCAGCCACGGTGTGATCGAGCGCTATCGTTGCGACGACGCGCGTACGGTGATCGTGACGATGGGCAGCATGTGCGGGACGGTACGCGATGCTGTGGACGCGATGCGCGAGGCTGGACAGGCTGTCGGCCTGCTCAAGGTACGCCTGTTCAGGCCACTTCCTGTGGCCGGCTTGCGCGCGGCTTTGAACGGGGTTGAGGACGTCATTGTGCTCGATCGCAACTACTCACCGGGTCAGGGCGGCGTATTGCATCAGGAGCTGCGCGCGGCGCTTTATGGTAGCGCTGTCACGCCGCGCATTCATGGTTTGCTCGCGGGTGTCGGCGGTGTCAACGTCTCACCGGCAAAGATCGTCGAATTTGTCAAGCAGGTCGAGCGACACGAAGCGCAGCACGAATCGCAGTGGGTAAGGTGACCTCAAAATGAATCGCATGATAGGAATCGAAACCGCCGATCAGGAAGCACTGCTCTGCTCAGGGCACGCTGCCTGCCCGGGCTGCATTGACGCGCTGACGGTGCGCCATGTGCTGACCGCCATGGGAGCCAATGCCATGGCGGTGATTCCACCCTCCTGCATGGCCATCATCGCTGGTCCGCAGCCGTACAGTTCGCTGAGGATCCCGGTTTACCAGCCCACCCTTGAATCGAGTGCCGCTGCCGCCACAGGCTTGCGCCGCGCCCTTGACGCCAAGGGCAGGCACGACACCCAAGTGATCGTGCTGGCGGGCGACGGTGGCACCTATGACATCGGCTTTCAGTGCTTGTCTTCGGCGGCCGAACGCAATGAGGACTTCATCTATTTCTGCCTCGACAACGAAGGCTATATGA
>JAKANU010000113.1 GCA_021812315.1 Pseudomonadota bacterium | reverse complement strand
AACTTGGGGACCGGCGCGTCTTCGATTTCCGAGACCGCCACCTCGGCGGTATCGGACAGGGCTGCCGAGGTCGATTCGTCGAATTCGAACTCGCCGCCAATGATGTTGTCAATGGTCTCGGCGGCGGTCACCGAGCTCGCCGTCACCAGCTTGAGTAGTTTGTCGTACTCGGCAATGACCCAGTCCACGCCCATCTGCGTGGCAAACTTGATTTGCTCGACCGCTTGCTGGTCCGACGGATCGGCGGTGGCCACAATCAGGCGGTTGTTTCGCTTGCTCAGGACGACCACGCGGTAGTCGGTGCAGATCTTGCCGTCGAGCAGGCCCTTGGGCAGACGCTGGGGGTCAATCGCATCGAGGTCAATCAGCGGCGCGGCAAACGCCGTTCACATGATGTGCGCCAGATCGGCCGCCGAGACCACCCCCGAACCGGTAAGTTCGGCGATGAAGCCGGTCCGGCTGTTCTTGGACTTGCTGTAGATTTCCTCGGCGGCTTTCTGTTCGATTTTCCCGGCGCGCACCAAAGCGCGCCCCAACCCTGGCAGGGCGCTGCTTGCGGTTTCGGGATGAATGAGATCGACCTCGGCCATAACCCCAGAATGTACTACGCCGGAAAGAACAGGGGTAATCATCGCCTATCGGCCCGGGCTTGTAAATGAATAAGCAGCTTACACTGGAGCCCTGAGCCGCGATACTGCAGTGCAAAGCCGTTCATCAGCCCGAATTGATCCCGCCATCTGTCCGCTGTGCGGACAGCCGAACCGTTGCGCAATGGAGGCACCGGCTGACGACCCAGACCGGAAAGCGCCGTGCTGGTGCACCGCGCTGAGGTTTGACCCGGCACAGCTTGCGGGCCTGCCGGAGGCGGCGCGCGGCAAAGCCTGCATTTGTGCGGCTTGCGCACGGCAGGACGACAAGCAATGCGCCGATGAGCATCTTTGAGCGTTATCTGAGCGCCTGGGTGTTTCTGTGCATCATCGCCGGCGTCGTGCTCGGCCAGTGGTGGCCGGCTGCGTTTGTCGACTTGGGCGCCATGGAAGTCGCCAAAGTCAATCTGCCGGTTGGCGTGTTGATCTGGGTCATGATCATTCCGATGCTGGTCAAAGTCGACTTCGGCGCGCTGCACGAGGTGCGCCGACACGTCAAGGGCATCAGCGTGACCCTGTTTGTCAACTGGCTGGTCAAGCCATTCACCATGGCCCTTCTCGGCTGGCTGTTCATCCGCCATCTGTTTGCACCGCTGCTGCCCGCCGACCAGTTGGACAGCTACATTGCCGGCCTGATACTGCTGGCGGCCGCGCCCTGCACGGCGATGGTGTTTGTCTGGAGTCGACTCACCCGCGGTGACCCGCTGTTTACCCTTTCGCAAGTGGCGCTGAACGACAGCATCATGGTGCTTGCTTTCGCACCGCTGGTGGCTTTCCTGCTGGGCATCTCGGCCATTACCGTGCCATGGGCCACGCTGCTGATGTCGGTGCTGCTGTACATCGTCATTCCGGTCATCCTGGCGCAACTGTGGCGCAAGTTCTTGCTGGCCAGGGGGCAAGCTGCGTTTGATGCGGCGATGCGAACGATTGGGCCCTGGTCCATCGGTGCGCTGCTGGCCACGCTGGTGCTGCTGTTTGCCTTTCAGGGCGAAGCGATTCTGAAGCAACCTTTGGTGATCGCCTTGCTGGCGGTGCCGATCTTGATCCAGGTGCTGTTCAACGCGGCGCTGGCCTACTGGCTGAACCGCGCGGTGGGTGAAAAGCACAATATCGCCTGCCCCTCGGCGCTGATTGGTGCCTCCAATTTCTTTGAGCTGGCAGTGGCCGCTGCCATCAGCCTGTTTGGCTTTAACTCCGGGGCCGCTTTGGCAACCGTGGTCGGTGTATTGATTGAGGTACCCGTCATGCTGTTGGTGGTCTACATCGCCAACCATTCAAGAGGATGGTACGAGCAAGGCCAAGCCGGGCCGGACACGGGCACCACGCATTAATCGAGACTGCCGCCTTATCCCTGCGCCTGCACCTGAACCAGACAATCGTAAAAGGTTGGCGCCTGCCCCAGGTCCGTCAGCGCCTGACTGGTGAGCTCGTTGACGTTGCTGCCATCGAGCCCGAGCTTGCGCCACCAGACACTCAGCCCGTGGACGACGCCGACGCGGGCACGCTGCGAGACCTGGAGCTTGCAGCAGTAGACGCCACGGTCGTTGAAGACCCGCACCGTCTGACCGTTGCGCAGGCCGCGCGCCGCCGCATCGTCGGGGTGCATCTCGAGTAGCGGTTCGCCTTCGATTGCGCGCAGGCTGTCGACATTGACAAAACTCGAATTCAGAAAATTGCGTGCCGGCGGCGAGATCATCGCCAGGGGGTAGCATGTTGATGCATTGAAGCTTTCGTGGTTGGGCAGATAGTCGGGCAGTCCGTCCAGACCCCGTGCTGCCAGACGTTCACTGAAGAATTCACATTTGCCCGAGGGCGTGGGAAACTTTCCGTGAGCAAACGGTGCCTCTGCGCCGCCGAGTCTGACAAAGCCGTGCGTCAGTAATTGCTCAAAATCGACAGCCTCGCCATAAGCGGCGCGACACAGGGTTTGGTCGTCATCGGCAAAACACGGCTCGGCGAAGCCCATGGCGTTGGCGAGTTCGCGAAAGATTTGGGAATTCGGCTTGGCCAGCCCGCGCGGCGCGATGGCGGGGCGGTTGAGCATGGCGTCGGTATGACCGTAGCTCGCGTGCACATCCCAGTGTTCGAGCTGCGTGGTGGCTGGCAGGATGTAGTCGGCGTAGTCAGCGGTGTCGGTCTGGAAGTGTTCAAGTACCACGGTAAACAGATCCTCGCGGGCAAAGCCCTGCACCACTCTTGCCGAGTCCGGCGCAATGGCCACCGGGTTGCTGTTGTAAACCACCAACGCAGCGATGGCCGGCCCGAACCCGGGACTGGCAGCGCGCAACAGATCGTCGCCAAGGGTGCTCATGTTGATCGTGCGCGGGGTGCGCCCGGCCAGCAGATCGGGGCGCTGCAGAGCCGACCTGTTTACCGCAAAAGCGCCCGAACTGGACAACAAAAGCCCGCCGGCGCGATGGCGCCAGGCACCAATCAGAGCTGGCAGGCAGGCCACCAGGCGCACGGCGTTGCCGCCGCCATGCACGCGCTGCATGCCGTAGTTCAGGCGGATCGCAGCCGGTTGCCGACTCGCGGCGCAGGCGCCATAGTCTTTGGCGAGCGCGCGAATCTGGTCAACTTCAATGCCGCAAACCGACGCCACGCGTTCGGGCGGCCAGCTCAAGGCCCGCTCGCGCAGTGGCTCCCAGCCCAGTGTGTGCTGTGCCAGGTAGTCGTGATCGAGCCAGTCGTGAACGATCAGCTCGTGCATCAGCCCAAGTGCCAGTGCGCCATCGGTACCCGGCAGCAGGGCGATGTGTTGGTCGCATTTGTCCGCAGTCTCGCTCTTGCGCGGGTCGATGCAGATCAATTTGGCGCCGGCGCGTTTGGCTTGCTGTGCGTAGCGCCAGAAGTGCAGGTTGCTGGCGATCGAGTTGCTGCCCCAGATC
The DNA here is from genome assembly GCA_021812315.1 of Pseudomonadota bacterium. Classification (GTDB taxonomy): domain Bacteria; phylum Pseudomonadota; class Gammaproteobacteria; order Burkholderiales; family Burkholderiaceae_C; genus Rhodoferax. The sequence goes on along the minus strand of JAKANU010000113.1, from coordinate 5,051 downwards.
AGGATCAACCTGGATTCGGCGAAAAATTCGACGCGCATCCCGATCTTGGCCCCCAGGGTCTGGGTCAGCGCTTCGCCGCCGGCGGAGGAACAAATGGTGCGGTTCAACAGCGAAGCGCCGAGCCGGTGAAAGAAGCGCCGGTCCATGCTCTCGCCCTGCACCAGGCCCATGGTGCCGGCATAGCTGTATGGCAGGATCGCCTGGGCACCATCCGGTCCCTGAGCGGCAATCGCCTTGAGTCGGGTGGCGATGTCTTGCAGCGCCAGATCCCAACTCACAGGTTCAAACCGGCCCGAACCCTTGGCACCCACTCTCTTGAGTGGTTGCAGGATTCGCTCGGGGTGATAGGTACGTTCGGGATAGCGCAGCACTTTGGTGCACAGTACGCCGTCGGTGTTCGGATGCGCCGGGTTGCCCCGCACCTTGGTGGCGACGCCGTCAACCACAGTGGTGATGATCGAGCAGGTGTCCGGGCAATCGTGCGGGCAGGCACCCAAGACTTGCGTTGAAGAAGATTCAAGAGGATGCGACAGGGGGCTATTCATGGCGGCAGTTTCAAGTCGGTACCGTATTCTGTCGCAAGACCGCCTAACCGGCAGGGCCGCGTGGAGCGCGACAGCGTGTGCGCGAGCTTCGCGCTAGACTTGCGTGATCAGGAGAGACTATGAACATCATCGATTCCATCGTCACGCAGGCACCGGCCATAACTGCCATTCGCCGCGAAATTCATGCCCACCCGGAACTGTGTTTTGAGGAGACGCACACCGCCGATCTGGTGGCGCGCAAGCTCACCGAATGGGGTATTCCGATCCATCGCGGACTGGGCACCACCGGCGTCGTGGGCATCGTCAAGAACGGGACTTCGAAGCGGGCCATCGGCCTGCGCGCGGACATGGACGCACTGCCGATGCAGGAATTCAACACTTTTGGTCACGGCAGCAAGATCGCGGGCAAGATGCACGCATGCGGCCACGACGGGCACACGGCGATGTTGCTGGCCGCAGCCCAGCACTTTGCCAGGAACCGCAATTTTGACGGCACCGTCTACCTGATATTCCAACCCGCCGAGGAAGGCGGTGGCGGCGCACGCGAGATGATCAAGGAAGGCCTGTTTGAGCGGTTTCCGATGGACGCGGTCTTTGGCCTGCACAACTGGCCCGGCTTTGCGGTGGGCCAGTTTGCCGTCAGCTCCGGGCCGGTGATGGCATCGAGCAACGAGTTCAAGATCACCATTCACGGGCGCGGCGCGCACGCCGCGGCACCGCACAACGGTCTGGACCCGGTGCCGGTGGCGTGCCAGATGGTGCAGGCGTTTCAGACCATCATCAGCCGCAACAAGAAGCCCATCGACGCCGGCGTAATCTCGGTGACCATGATCCACGCCGGCGAGGCCACCAATGTCATCCCCGACCACTGCGAGCTGCAGGGCACGGTGCGCACCTTCACCATCGAGGTGCTCGACCTGATCGAGCAGCGCATGCGCGAGATGGCCGAGCACACGAGTGCGGCCTTTGGCATGAAATGTGACTTTTCCTTTGTGCGCAATTACCCGCCCACGACCAACGCCGTGGCTGAGACGGATTTCGCGCGCAAGGTGATGCAGAGCATCGTCGGAGCCGACAACGTGCTGGTGCAGGAACCGACCATGGGCGCTGAAGATTTCTCCTACATGCTGATGGCCAAACCCGGCTGCTACGGATTCATTGCCAACGGCGAGGGAGCACACCGCGAGGCCGGCCATGGCGAGGGTCCGTGCATGCTGCACAACCCGAGCTATGACTTCAACGACGAGCTCATTCCGCTGGGAGCAACCTATTGGGTGCGACTGGCCGAAGCCTGGTTCCAGGAGCCAACCCAGGCGGGGGTGTCAAGATGATGCAGGTTGTCCAGGCATTCTCGGCCAGCTACGCGCAGGCCCGAAGCAAGTTTCTTGAAGCCGCAGCCAGCGCCGGTCTGCCGGTGACATCGTACGCGCACCCACTGGCCGGACGCGACGGCGAGGCGCTGGCGATGGACGTGGCGCTCGATGGTGCTGCCGATGCCCGGCGCCTGCTGATCGTCAGTTCGGCCTGCCACGGCGTGGAGGGCTACTGCGGCAGCGGTGTGCAAGTGTTTGCCCTGCATGACAAGGCCTGGCGCGACAAGGCCCGCGCGCAAGGTGTGGCGGTGCTCTATGTGCACGCGCTCAATCCGTTTGGCTTTTCGCATGTGCGCCGGGCAACCCATGAAAACGTCGACCTGAACCGCAACTTCCAGGACTTCAGCCAGCCGTTGCCGGTCAATGAGCCGTACCGTGAACTGCACGCCCTGCTGCTGCCCGAGGCGTGGCCGCCCGGCGATGACAACGCCGCTGCGATTGCAGGCTTTATCGAAAAGCACGGCGCGCCCGCCTTTCAGTCTGCCGTCTCACGCGGTCAGCACGAATTTGCCGACGGATTGTTTTTCGGCGGCACCGCGCCAACCTGGAGCAACCAGACGATCCGCCAGGTGCTGCGCGATTTTGCTGGCGGCGCCAGCAAGATCGCCTGGATTGACCTGCATACGGGCCTGGGGCCCAGCGGCCTGGGCGAGCGCATCTTTGCCTGCAAGGATGACGCGGCAGCACTGTCGCGGGCGCGCCAATGGTGGGGCGGCAATGGCGCGACCCCGGTAACCTCGATCTATGACGGTTCATCGACGTCTGCGTTCCTGACCGGGCTGATGTGGATGTCGGTCTATCAGGAGTGCCCGCAGGCCGAGTACACGGGGCTGGCGATGGAATACGGCACCCTGCCCTTTCCCGAAGTCACGCAGGCGCTGCGCGCCGAACACTGGCTCAACATTCATCGCGACGCACCGCCGGAGTTGGCGCGCAAGATCAAGCAACAGATGATGGACGCGTTCTACACCGACACCGACGTGTGGAAGGGCCAGATCATCGAGCAGGCGCGCGAAGCCATGCTGCAGGCGGCCGCCGGGCTCGCAGAGGCCTGATCCGGGTCCAGGCTCATGTCACGTTTGCTACGAAATTTGTAGCTGCTGACGCTTGCTGCTAAAGCCTTAGAGGCTGATCTTCTCAATAAATCGGTGTTCTGCCATCTGCAGCAGTCCGTCAAAGATCAGGTTGTCGACCAGTTCAAACTGGATCGACATGCTCGGCGCCATCTTCCAGCCCGCACCGCCGGTCATGATGCACTTGGGCTCGGCGCCACAGTGCCTGCGCATGTGCTCGAGCATGCGCTCGACGGCCCCGGCGATGGCGAAAGTGCCGCCGCTGGTCAACGCGTCGCTGGTGTTGGTGGGAAATTCGCGCACGTCACCGGTGGGCACGTGCAGTCCGGCGGTGCCTGATTCGAGCGCGCGCAGCATGATGCCGTGGCCCGGCAGGATCAGGCCGCCGAGAAATTTGCCGCTGGCATCCACCGCATCGACCGTCACCGCGGTACCGACCATGACGACCACCATGGGCCGCGCCGGGCCTTGCCCGAGCATGTGGTGCCAGGCACCTATCATGGCCACCCAGCGGTCCGCGCCCAGGCGTGCCGGAAAATCATAGCCGTTGGTGATGCCGGCCTCGGCTGCGTGGGGCACGACCCATTGTGCGGCAACGTCCCAGATCTCCATCTGCTCTTCAATGCGGCGACGCACGATGTCACCGGCGACGACGCAGCCGAGCATGCGCCTGGGTGCGGCCAGTGCCGCCCACGGGCCTTCAGCGAGCTTGTCAATGTGGTCAAGGAACTCGACGCCGTGCGCCAGCACTGCCGCATGCGGTCGCGGTACCGCGTACAGTGCCCACTTCAGGCGCGTGTTGCCGACATCAATTGCCAGAAAACTCATGGCCCGATTATCATCGCGAAGCCATGTCGATCACCGAACTCAGCGCGCACGCGCTGTCGCGCGCCATACACGCCAGGGAAGTGTCGTGCCGCGAAGTGATGCAGGCATACCGCCAGCGCATCGACGAGATCAACCCGCACTACCAGGCGCTGGTGAGCCTGCAGGATCCCGAGGCGATGCTGCGCCAGGCCGACCAGAAGGATGCACAACTCGCGCGCGGCGAGCCAGCGGGCTGGATGCACGGTATGCCCCAGGCCATCAAGGATCTGGCGAACACGGCGGGCATCCCGACGACACTGGGTTCGCCGCTGATGCGCAATTTTGTGCCACCAAGCGACGCCCTGATGGTGCAGCGCATGAAGGCGGCGGGCTGCATCGTCATTGGCAAGAGCAACACGCCCGAATTCGGTCTGGGTTCGCACACCTTCAACGAGGTGTTTGGAACCACGCGCAACGCCTACGACCGCACACGTTCGGCCGGCGGCAGCAGCGGAGGTGCGGCGGTGGCGCTGGCGCTGCGCCTGTTGCCGGTGGCTGACGGCTCGGACTTCATGGGCAGCCTGCGCAATCCGGCCGGCTGGAACAACATCTTTGGCCTGCGCCCCAGCCAGGGCCGGGTGCCGATGGCGCCGACACCGGAGGTCTGGATCAGCCAACTCGGGACCGAAGGACCGATGGCGCGCAGCGTGCAGGATCTGGCGCAATTGCTGGAAGTACAGGCTGGCCATGATCATCGTGCTCCTCTTTCGATAGCTGATGACGCTTGTTTCACGGGCGTTCTGGACGGTTTTGACTGCAGGAAAGCGCGCATCGGCTGGCTCGCTGACCTGAACGGCTATCTGCCCATGGAGCCGGGCATTCTGGCGCAGTGCGAGCAGGGCCTGGGTAGGCTGCGCGGGCTCGGTTGCAGCGTCGAGCCGATGACTCTTGGCACGCCACCCGAAGCCGTCTGGCAGGCCTGGCTGATTTGGCGTCGCGCATTGGTGGCAACGCGCATTGCACCGTTCCTGGTCAAGGCCAGCAATCGTGCGCTGATCAAGCCCGAGGCGCTGTGGGAGTTTGATCAGGCGCGCGCACTCACCGGAACCGAGTTCTTGAGTGCCAGCGTGCAGCGCAGCGCGTTCTACCAGCACATGCTCTCGCTGTTGGAGCGCCATGATTTCCTGGCACTGCCGGTCTCGCAGGTCTGGCCTTTCGATGCCAGCCAGCGCTGGCCAAGCCAGATCAATGGC
>JAKANU010000112.1 GCA_021812315.1 Pseudomonadota bacterium | reverse complement strand
ATCATCCTGCCGCGCTCCGGGCTGGGTCACAAGCACGGCATCGTGCTGGGCAACCTGGTGGGCTTGATCGACAGCGACTATCAGGGCGCGCTCATGGTCAGTGCCTGGAACCGCAGCGATGTCCCCTTCACCATCGAGCCGATGGAGCGCATCGCACAACTGGTGATTGTTCCGGTGCTGCAGGCCCGCTTCAACGTCGTGCAGCAGTTTGCGCCGAGCCAACGCGGCGAAGGTGGCTACGGGTCGACCGGCAAGGCCTAGTGCACGGTGCCGTTGCCGGCGATGCTGATGGGCGCGGGCTCGCGGCGGAAGAAACCGGGCCCGACCGAGCCCTGTTGCAATTCTTCGGCGCTGGCTTCACGCACCGCGGCAATCTTCAGCCGCAGTCGCAGGGCCAGACCCGCCAACGGGTGATTGCCGTCGAGTACCACGTGCTCCGGGTAAATTTCAGTGACGGTGTAAGAGCCATGCCGCGGCAAGCTGGCGCTGCAACCGGGGGGCAGGGCCGTGCCTGGCAGGGTCGTGCCCTCTTCGAGATCCACCGGGAACAGGGCGCGCGACTCCAGAAAGACGAGCTGCTCGTCATAGTCGCCAAAACCCTGCTCGGGCTCGATCTGCAGCTCGAGTTCGGCGCCCGCCTCGCGGCCTTGCAGCGCCGCTTCAATGGGTTCGAGCAGGTCCAGGCCGCCCACCATGAACTCCACCGGCTGCTCGAGGACATCAAGTTCCTCACCCAGGGTGTCGTGAAGTGCCCAGGTCAGAGCGACCACGCATTGCGGTTTGATTTTCATGGCGCGATTGTCGCAGTTCGAACAGCAGCTATTATGCTTGGCATACTCTGTCTGCCGTAGCGAGGAACTGCCATGTCGGAGCCACTTCCTGGTGGCCGGTTTTCCGGCCGTGAAGCGTTTGAACAGCTGATCCGCGACGCGCTCGAGCGGGCGGCGAAGGACGGTTGGCGCGAGATCATCCTGTGCGACGCCACCTTTCTTGATTGGCCCCTGCGCGAACGTGCGGTGGTGGAGTCGCTGCACGCCTGGGCGAACTCCGGCCGCCGATTGATCACGCTCGCAGCGCGCTACGACGAAGTGCTGCGCCACCACGCCCGCTTTGTCGAGTGGCGCAAGACCTGGAGCCACATCGTCGATTGCCGTGTGTGCCGCGACCTCGTCCCGGCCGATTTTCCCAGTGCGCTATGGAGCAAGGCATGGTATTTGCAGCGCGTGGAGTTGGAGCACAGCGTTGGCTACTGTGGGCATGATCCGGAACGCCTGGTGCAGCTCAGGGAAGCGCTGGATGAGAAGAAACGCCACAGCACACCGGGCTTTGCGGCATCGACTTTGGGCTTGTGAATAACTGTAGTTCCATACAGGCATGTGCCGTTTGCGCACTACAATTCGCAGCCTATGGCAGTTAAACCAATCAGCGATTATTCCGAAACCTCGATTCGCGTCCTCAAGGGCCTGGAGCCGGTCAAGCAGCGCCCTGGGATGTACACCCGAACCGATACGCCTCTGCACGTCATCCAGGAAGTCCTGGACAATGCTGCCGACGAGGCGCTTGCCGGGCACGGCAAGAAGATCAAGGTGGTGTTGCACACTGACGGCTCGGTCGGCGTGGACGACGACGGGCGCGGCATTCCCTTTGGTCTGCATCCTCAGGAAAACGCGCCGGTCATCGAACTGGTCTTTACGCGCTTGCACGCCGGTGGCAAGTTTGACAAGGGCCGCGGCGGCGCCTACAGCTTTTCCGGGGGCCTGCATGGCGTGGGGGTGAGCGTCACCAACGCGCTGGCGGCCCGGCTCGAAGTCACCACCTACCGCGAAGGTGAGGTCGCGCGCATGGTGTTTGCTGGCGGCGACGTGATCGAGCCCTTGCAGGTGCGTACACAGAATTCGGGGGAGCGCAAATCGGGCACCTCGGTGCGGGTCTGGCCCGAGGCACGTTACTTCGAATCGCTGACCCTGCCGATGGCGACGCTGACGCACCTGCTGCGCAGCAAGGCGGTGCTGATGCCTGGCGTGACAGTGACGCTGGTCAACGAAAAGACCAAGGAGACGCAAAGCTGGATGTTCAAGGGCGGGCTGCTTGACTACCTGACGCAGGCGCTTGGCGGCGAGTTGGTGATTCCGGTTTTTGAGGGAGAGGGTTTTGCCGACGCGCAAAGCGAGACCTTTGCCGACGGCGAGGGCGCTGCCTGGTGCGTTGCATTCACCGAGGATGGTGCGCCAGTGCGCGAGAGCTACGTGAACCTGATTCCCACGCACGACGGTGGTACGCATGAAAGTGGCTTGCGCGAGGGCCTGTTCACCGCCGTGCGCAGTTTCATTGAACTGCATTCGTTGCTGCCCAAAGGTGTCAAGCTGCTGCCCGAAGATGTCTTTGCCCGCGCCAGTTATGTGTTGTCGGCCAAGGTGCTCGATCCGCAGTTTCAGGGTCAGATCAAGGAGCGATTGAACTCGCGCGATGCCGTGCGGCTGGTGTCCGGTTTTGTCCGGCCCGCTCTGGAGCTGTGGCTGAACCAGCACGTGGAGTACGGCAAGAAGTTGGCAGAGCTGGCGATCCGCTCGGCGCAGGCGCGGCAGAAGGCGGGCCAACGGGTTGAGAAGCGCAAGGGTTCGGGTGTGGCCGTGCTGCCGGGCAAACTGACTGATTGCGAGAGCCGCGATCTGGCGCGCAACGAAGTGTTTCTGGTCGAGGGTGACTCGGCCGGCGGCAGCGCCAAGATGGGCCGCAACAAGGAGAGCCAGGCCATCCTTCCCTTGCGCGGCAAAGTGCTCAACACCTGGGAAGTCGAGCGCGACCGCCTGTTTGCCAACACCGAAATTCACGATATCGCAGTGGCCATCGGCGTTGATCCGCACGGCCCCGACGATGCACCGGACTTGAGTGCCCCCGCGGCGGGGGCCAGCGACGCACGCGAAGCTGCAGAGCGTGGCGGCGTATTGTCCGGATTGCGCTATGGCAAGGTGTGCATTCTCAGCGACGCCGATGTGGACGGCTCGCACATTCAGGTCCTGCTGCTGACGCTGTTTTTCCGCCATTTCCCGAAGTTGATTGAAGCCGGTCACGTCTATGTGGCACGCCCGCCGCTGTTTCGGGTTGATGCTCCGGCGCGTGGCAAGAAACCTGCAAGCAAATCCTATGCGCTGGACGAAGGCGAACTCGGTGCCATCCTGGACAAGCTGCGCAAGGAGGGCGTTCGAGAAGGGGCCTGGAACATCAGCCGCTTCAAGGGCCTGGGCGAAATGAACGCCGAGCAGTTGTGGGACACGACGCTCAACCCCGACACGCGCCGCCTGCTGCCCGTCGCCCTCGGCGATATCGACTTTGCGGCGACCGAGGCGCTGATCACCAAACTTATGGGCAAAGGCGAAGCTGCGGCGCGACGCGAACTCATGGAATTGCATGCCGACTCGGTGGAGATTGACGTATGAGCGACCAGGCAGTTCTTGATCTTGCGCCGACCCGGCCCGAAGACGACAGCGCGTTGAACCTAGCCAATTACGCGCGACGGGCCTACCTCGAATATGCATTGAGTGTGGTCAAGGGCCGGGCCCTGCCCGACGTCAGCGACGGCCAGAAGCCGGTGCAGCGACGCATCCTGTATTCGATGTCGCGCATGGGCCTGGGTTTTGGCGGCAGCAACGGTGCCAGCGGCGCCAAGCCGGTCAAGTGCGCGCGCGTGGTTGGCGATGTGCTGGGCCGCTTTCATCCGCATGGTGACCAGGCCGCCTACGACGCCCTGGTGCGCATGGCGCAGGACTTTTCACAGCGTTATCCGCTGATTGACGGCCAGGGAAATTTTGGTTCGCGCGACGGTGATGGCGCGGCGGCGATGCGTTATACCGAAGCAAGGCTGGCCAGAATCACCAGTTTGCTGCTCGATGAAATCGACGAGGGCACGGTCGATTTCATGCCCAACTACGACGGCTCGACCGATGAGCCGCGCCAACTCGCCGCGCGCTTGCCGTTTGCCCTGCTCAACGGCGCCAGCGGCATCGCCGTCGGCCTGGCCACGGAAATCCCGAGCCACAACCTTCGTGAAGTCGCCGATGCCTGCATTGCGCTGATCAGGAAGCCCGAGTTGCGGCACGAAGAATTGCTCGCGCACATTACCGGCCCGGACTACCCTGGTGGCGGACAAATCACGAGCAGCAGCGAAGAAATTGCCGAGGCCTATCGCAGCGGACGCGGCTCGATCAAGGTGCGTGCGCGCTGGAAGATCGAGGAACTTGCGCGCGGTCAGTGGCAGCTGGTGGTGACGGAGCTGCCTCCCGGCGTGAGCACGCAGCGGGTGCTCGAGGAAATCGAAGAACTGACGAACCCGAAGATCAAGGTCGGCAAGAAGTCCCTTTCACTCGAGCAAAATCAAAATCGTGCGACCGTGCTGTCGGTGCTTGACCTGGTGCGCGACGAATCCAGCAAGGATGCCGCGGTGCGCCTGGTCTGCGAGCCAAAGACCAGCAAGATTGACCAGCAGGAACTGATCACCACGATGCTGGCCTACACCAGCCTGGAGACGACCGCGCCTGTCAATCTCACGCTGATCGGCCTGGACGGCCGGCCGACACAGAAGTCGCTGCGCCAGATGCTCACCGAGTGGATCGCGTTTCGCCAGATCACGGTGGAGCGTCGCTCGCAGCATCGTTTGACCAAGGCACTCGATCGCATCCACATCCTCGAAGGGCGCCAACTTGTCTTGCTCAACATTGACGAAGTGATCGCCATCATCCGCCAGGCCGACGAGCCCAAGGCTGCGCTGATGGCGCGCTTTGCCCTGTCGCAGCGCCAGGCCGAAGACATTCTGGAAATCCGCCTGCGCCAGCTTGCCCGGCTCGAAGCGATCAAGATCGAACAGGATCTGGCGGCGCTGCGCGAGGAGCAGAAGAAGCTGCAGGAAATTCTCGACAATCCATCGGCCCTGCGCCGACTGATGATTGGCGAAATCGAGCTCGACGCCAAGACCTTTGCCGATGCGCGGCGCACACTGATCCAGGCCGAGAAGAAAGCGGTGCTCGAAGTCAAGGTCGTCGATGAGCCGGTGACGGTGGTGGTCAGCGAGAAGGGCTGGGTGCGGGTGCAAAAAGGCTGGATCAGCGAGCGCGGCAACCCTGGCGCGCCCGAGTACAGCTTCAAGGCCGGCGACGCGCTCTACGGCGCCTTTGAATGCCGCAGCGTTGACACGCTGCTGGCTTTTGGCGGCAATGGGCGCGTCTACTCGGTGCCGGTGGCGGCTCTGCCGGGTGGGCGTGGCGACGGGCAGCCCATCACCAGCCTGATCGAGCTCGAAGCGGGGACACGCCTGTTGTACTACTTTGCCGGCGCCCCCGGTGCCAGTTTGCTGCTAAGCAGCTCGGCCGGCTATGGTTTCATCGCGACGCTGGCGGACATGTGTTCCAGACTCAAGGCGGGCAAGGCATTTGTCACCTGCAATGAGGGCGAGCAATTGTGCGCGCCCTCACCGGTGGCGGGCAATGGCGGTGCCGCTGCGTGCGCGCCGGCCACGCACGTTGCATGCGCGTCCACCGGCGGGCGCATCATGACGTTTGAGATTGGTGAACTCAAGAGCATGAGTGGCGGCGGGCGCGGACTGATGCTGATGTCCTTGCAGGACAAGGATACGCTCGCTGGCGCTGCCGCCTACACGCGCAGCGTCAGGATAGAAGGTGTGGGGCGGGGCGGCAAGCAGCGCGAGGAAACGCTGGAGATTCGCAGCCTCAACAATGCCCGGGCGCCGCGCGGGCGCCGGGGCAAAGTAGCCGATCTGGGTTTCAAGCCGACGTCAATCAAGCGCGTGGAGTAGTGCGCCTGGGGGCAGGCACCTACTTTGGCGCGTTCTTCAGCTTGCCGCGAACCGGTATCACGGTGGTGATGGTTGGGCGTACCGCGTCTGCCGAGACCGGTTTGGGCGGGGTGCTGTCCTTTTTCGGCTTCTTGACCATCTTGTTGCTTTTCTGCTGACCTTTTGCCATTTCGTTCTCCTGTGAAGGGCGTCTGCCGGCATCGGGATTATCGCGCCAGCACCGAAACTTTTTTTCGCTTTGTTGGCAATAGCCGACACCACGAGGATTTGGGTGGTGATAACTTTGCGCCCTGTTTCGCAATATCTGAACCGCACCATGCCCAAAACCCTGATTGAACCCTTTCGCATCAAGAGCGTCGAGCCGATCCGTGTGACGACCCGCGCCGAGCGTGTTGCCATGCTCGAGGCCGCCCATCTCAATGTTTTCAAGCTGCGCGCCGAGGACGTGCTGCTGGATTGGCTGACTGACTCGGGGACGGGTGCCATGTCCTCACGCCAATGGGGCGCCATCATGGAAGGTGACGAGAGTTATGCCGGTGCGCGAAGCTTTTACCGGCTCGAAGCGGTGATCCAGGACATCACCGGGATGAAGTTTTTTGTGCCCACGCACCAGGGCCGGGCCGCCGAGAAAGTGCTGTTTACGGCGGTCTGCAAGAAGGGCGACCTCGTGCCCAACAACTGCCACTTCGATACCACGCGCGCCAATCTGGAGTACCTCGGTGTCGAGGCGGTTGATCTGGTGATCGCCGAGGGGCTGCAGCCGTCGACGATCCACCCATTCAAGGGCAATATTGATTTGCAGCGGGCCGAAACGGTGCTCAGGGAGCATGGCGTGCGCATCCCGTTTGGCATGCTCACCGTGACCAACAACACCGGTGGTGGCCAGCCGGTTTCCATGGCCAATATCCGCGCCTATGCGACGCTGCTCAAGAAGTACGGCAAGCCCTTCATCATGGACGTCTGCCGCTTCTCGGAGAACGCCATGTTCATCAAAATGCGCGAAAGCGGCTATGAAGACACACCCATCAAGCAGATCGTGCAGGAGATGTTCAGTTACGCTGACGGTGCCACGATGAGCGCCAAGAAGGACGGCATGGTCAACATCGGCGGTTTCATCGTGCTGCGCGGCGAGGAATGGATGGACGCGGTGCGCAACGGCCTGATCATGATGGAAGGTTTTCCGACCTATGGCGGTCTGGCCGGGCGCGACCTTGAAGCCCTGGCTGTCGGGCTGGAGGAGGGCATGGAAGAAGACTATCTGCGCTACCGGCTGCGCACCGCCGAGTACCTTGGCGAACGCCTCCAGGCAGCGGGCGTGGGCTTTGTCAAACCGACCGGCGGCCACGCGGTCTACATCGACGCCAAAACGGTGCTGCCGGACATGCCCGTTGCGCACTACCCGGCCTGGGCGCTATGCAACGCCCTGTACCTGGAAGGCGGCATCCGCGGCGTGGAGATCGGCTCGGTGATGTTTGGCAAGCGCCTGGCCGACGGCACCGAGACCTACCACAGCATGGAGCTGGTGCGTCTGGCCTTTCCCCGGCGCATGTACACGCAAAGCCACTTCGACTACGCCGCCGAGGTGATCGCCGAAGTGAAAGAAAAGTCTAGCAGCATCCGCGGCGTGAAGATCATCAAGCAGCCGCAGTTTTTGCGCCATTTCACCTGCGAATGTGCCTGGGTCGACGCCTGAAATCATGAGCCATTTGGCGCAAGCCCTGTTTGATTTCAACCATGCCTTTGACATGGCGGCGGGCCAGGCGTCCAAGGCGGATGTGGCTCGTGCACTAGTGGACGGATTGAACAAGCTGCAGGCGCAATGGCTGATGAGTCGGGACGATCGGCCCCTGGGCGAGCTGGAGGCCCTTCGAACGATGATCCTGCTAGGGCTATCGGGCGAAGCGCAAGACACTCTTGTGCGAAGCGAGCCGCTTCAACAGCTTGTGGCGCTGAATCCAAGCGTCATGAAGCACGACCCTGCTCAAGTGCAGGAACTGCTGCTCGACATGCTGCTGGATCGGCCCAGCACCAAATTGATCGCGTATGGCAGCCTTGCGCCTGGTCAATCGAATCACTCGGTGGTATCGGATTTGAAGGGGCAGTGGCAAGCCTGCGTCATTCGGGGCACCATGAGTCACAAGGATGGATGGTTGGTGTACTCGTGGGACCCGGCTGGCCCGGACCACAATGCCACTCTGTTCACGTCCAACGGGTTGCCAGGCCAGTGGCCCCGGATTGACCGGTTCGAGGGCGCGGACTACAGACGCCGATTGGTCCCGGCGCAGACGCAAGGGGGGCTCACCGTTGGGTATGCCTACACAGCAGCCCGGTGATCGCCTGCCATCGGTGACGTTTGCTGGCGCGGCGCCGACTCAGCGCTTGATGCGACTGATCTTCGTGCCTTCGATGCTCAAACTCGCCATCAGGCCCTGCTGGTCGGAAATGAAGGCATAGGCATCGTCCTTCAGCGTTGACGTTGAGAGGTTTCTGGCCACGCCCTCGTTGACCACCACCACCGTCGGCCCAACGCCGAATTCCCAGCCCCTGGACGAGGCGAGGTAATTCACCGCCTTGTCGCTCATCAGAAACACGAAGTAGGCATAGGTCTCGGCACCCGCCTGCCAACCCCAGGATGCTGAGACCGAGTTGTAATAGTCAGCGACGTGCGAGTCCTTCATCAGCACGCCTTCGCCGTAACTGCCACCGAAAACGAGTCCTGCCTTGACGATTTTCGGGAACACCAGAATGGCTTTGGCCTTGGCCCCAATGGCTTGCGCCGTCGGATTGGTTT
>JAKANU010000111.1 GCA_021812315.1 Pseudomonadota bacterium | reverse complement strand
GTGCCCGTGATAGCGCGCCGGATACTGAAAATCACGCGAGATGTCGCCACCGGAACAGAAACCGCGGCCGCTGCCTGTGAGGATGATGACCCGGACGTTGTCGTCGTCACGCGCATCCCCTAGCGCGCCGATGATTTCGTGAACCATGCGCTCGGAATAGGCGTTGAGCTTGCCTGGACGGTTCAGGGTGATGGTTGCCACACGCTCTTGCTTGGCATAGATGATTTCGCGCAATTCCATGGCCCGCTCCTGCTAACGACCGGTAAAGTTGGGCGGCCGCTTGTGCATGAAAGCCTGCACGCCCTCTTGATGATCGGCGGTCTGGCCGCATCGCAGATGGGTTTCGGCTTCGCGCTCGAGCAGCGTGCGCATGTCCGATGCCATGGCCTGATTCACATTGCCCTTCATGTAGCGGTAGCTCGTCAGGGGGCCATGCGCGATGCGCGAGGCCATCGCACAGACCTGCGCGGCCAATTGATCAGCCGGTGCCACGCGGTTGATCAGGCCCAGGCGTTGCGCTTCGCCGGCGTCGATCGCGTCGCCAAGAAAAAACATTTCCTTGGCCTTGGCCGCACCGACCGCGCGCGCCAGCAGCCAGGTGGTGCCGAAATCCCCGCCCAGGCCGACCTTGGCGTAGGCGGTGCCAAACTTGGCTGATTCCGAGGCTACGCGCAGGTCGCAGGCCAGGCAGATTCCCAGGCCAGCGCCCACGGCATAGCCATTGACCGCAGCGATGGTTGGCTTGGGGATGTTGTAGAGCAGCCAGGACAGCTCCTGCGCTTCACGCAAGCCGTCAATCTGTTCTTCAAGCGATGGCGCCTTCTCCAGGCTAGCCATGTTGCCAACGTCGCCGCCCGCGCAGAAGGCGCGCCCACTGCCCGTCACGACGATGGCCCCGATCCGCGAGTCGCGACTCCACTGTTTCAGGCAGGCAATGGATTGCGTCACCAGCTCGCGGTTCAGGGCGTTGAGTTTGTCCGGGCGGTTGAAGGTGAGGGTGGCAACCTTGTTTTCGACCTGGGTCAGGATCGCTTGGTCAGACATCGCATTCGCCCTCGCTAAGTGTTGAGGGCGCGAGTGTATGGCGCGCACTGTTGCGCGTCAACGAAACCGGTGACAGCAGAAAGTGGCAATCCCTGGCGGGCGGATCGCCACCGAGCCCTTGCTCAGCGTGCCTCGAAATGCGGGAACAGGACGTTGTTTTCCAGGTGGATGTGGTTGATCAGGTCTTCATTGAGCTGGGCCACACCGGCGTACAGCGCGCGCCAGGTGTTGCAGGCGTCCTGCGGCGGGCTGGCACCGTTGGTCAGGGCAAGCAAGGCGTCGAGTGAGCGGCCGTGCTCGACGTGCTCGGAGCGCATCATCTCAATCGGTGCGCTCACGAAGGGGTGACCGCCGGCAACGAAGATGGGGAACAGGATCTGCTCTTCCTTTTCCATGTGCGAGAGCATTTCGCTCTCGATCCGCTCCAGCAAGTCGGCCAGGCCGTTGGGGACATCGGGGCGGTCCCGGTGCACCAGTTCAACGCGTTTGGCCATGCGGATCAGTTCGGGCAACTGCATCCGGTGCACTTCGTGGTAGCGCTTGAGAATGTGCTCGACCAGCGCCGCCGGATCGGTCGGCGCAGAAATTTCGGTCGGCCTTTGCAGCGTGGCCAACTCGGCTAGCACGGCTTGCGGGTCCAGACCCTTTTCTGCCGCCGCTTGCTGCAAGCTGATTTGCCCGCCGCAGCAAAAATCGAGCTTGAGGCGGCGGAACACGGCGGTGGAACCCGGCAGTTCCACGGCAATGCGCCCCAGGGCCTGGTCAGCATTCAATGCAAAATCGCCGGCCTGGGCCGGTTCAAGGCGTGCGTTCATCGGGAGACTCCTTTAAAGATTCATAATGAATGAATGTATTGTATCGGATAAAATTCACTTCATATGAATCTTTTTAAATCCCGGCCAGGAAGTCTATGCGTTTGACTCAGTGGAGCGACTACACCCTTCGCGTGCTGATGTATTGCGCCGCATCTCAGGGCCGCGGCCGACCCGTCACCATCACCGAGATTGCCAGCAGCCACGCCATCTCGCGCAGTCATCTGACCAAGATTGTTCAGGAGCTCGGTGCCCAGGGTCTGCTTGAGACGACACGCGGACGTGGTGGCGGCATACGGCTGCTCAAAAGCGCAAACCAGATCAACCTCGGGCAAGTGGTACGCAGCACTGAAACCGACTTCAAAATGGTGGAGTGCTTTGATCCAGCCCTGAACCAATGCGGCTTGAGCCGCAATTGCAAGCTCAAGAGCGTCTTGCAGCAGGCAACCGATCGTTTCCTGGCTGCCCTTGACGCGGTGACGCTGGAAGATCTGGTGCCTGCGGCTGACGCGCAGGTCAGGATGCCGAAGTCTCGAAAACCGCATCCGGTGGCGGGCATCCCGGCGCTGCGGCCGGCGCATCGCTAGCGGGCCTGAGCCCGATCTCAGTTATCCCAGCCCTGCGCCCGTTGCCTTTGCTGCGCGCGCTCCTGCGCCATCTGCTCTTCGAGTTGCCCGCGACCCTGCTTGACCACGGCGATCAGCTTGGCGCGGTCCTTGTGATGCGGGTACATTTTTTCGAACAGTTCCAGGTTGTGCTGGCGAAATCGCATCGCGCTCTGGCGCGCTTCATGGGCGCCGTGGCCCAGCAGTTCGAGCACACTGCGCGCGCTGCGCAGGCTCGACTCGAACATTTCACGCTCGACCAGCATAACGCCGCGCTCACGCAACTCGTTCCAGTGCGTGACGTCGCGGGCCCGCGCCACGATTTGCAGCTTGGGAAAGTGCTCATGCGCCAGGTCGACGATCTTTAGCGATTGCTCCACATCATCGACCGCCACCACCAGAACCCTGGCGCTGGCGGCACCTGCCGTGCGCAACAAGTCCAACCTTGAGGCATCGCCGTAAAACACGCGGTAGCCGAAGCTGCGTGCCGCTTCGATCATCTCGGCGTCGTGGTCAAGCACGGTGCAGTCGATGCCCTGGGCCAGCATCAGGCGTGCCACGATCTGGCCGTAGCGGCCGAACCCGGCAATCACCACCGGCGCTTCCTGCTGCTCCGAAATCTCCGGCATCGGTGTCGCGCCGTAGTTGGCGTAGCGCGGCATCAGCAGTTTGTCGATGGCTACCAGCAGCAACGGACTGACCAGCATCGAGACCGCCACCGCGCCAATCAGCAGCGAGGCCACCGGCGCCGACATCACCTGCGCACCGGCAGCGGCCTGAAACACGACAAAGGCGAACTCGCCGCCCTGCGCCAGCAACAGCGTGAAGACCGGACGCTCGCGAAACGACAAGCCCATCAGGCGCGCCAGCGTATAGATCAGGGCGCCTTTGAGCGTCAGAAAACCAAGCACAATCAGCGCCATCAGGCCGGGGGATTGGCGCAGGACGGCGAAGTCGATGCTCATACCCACGGCGATGAAGAACAGGCCCAGCAGCAGGCCCTTGAACGGTTCGAGATCGGTTTCAAGCTCGCGCCGGTACTCGCTCTCGGCCAGCAGCACGCCGGCCAGAAACGCGCCCAGCGCCATCGACAGCCCGACCGCCTGCATCAACGCCGCGATGCCAACCACCAGCAGCAGCGCCGCGGCGGTGAAGATCTCGGGCGTGTTCGAGCGCGCAATCCAGCGAAACAGCGGGCGCAGCGCCAGCCTGCCACCAACGATGATGCTGGTCACAACTGCTATGATTTTCAGAGCTTCCCACGCATGATTGACGGGTGTTGCAGCCTGATTTGCTTCAGACGCCAAGCCCAGCAAAGGCAGCAGCGCAAGAATCGGTATCGCTGCCACGTCCTGAAACAGCAAGATGGCAAAGGCCGCCTGGCCGCTGCCTGTGGGCAGCAGGTTGCGTTCCTTCATCACCTGCAGCGCAATCGCCGTGCTGGAGAGCGCCAGCCCCAGAGCCGCTACCAGCGCGATGCGCCAGCCCACGCCAAAGCCGATCGCCACCGCTGTCAGCAGCAGGGCACAACCGAGCACTTGGGCGCTGCCCCAGCCGAAGATCGGGCGGCGCAGACTCCACAGGCGCCTGGGCTCGAGCTCCAGCCCGACCAGAAACAGCATCAACACAACACCAAATTCGGCGAAGTGCAGGATATCTTGCACGTTGGTCACCAGCCCCAACCCCCACGGGCCAATCGCCATGCCTGCCGCCAGGTAGCCAATAATCGCGCCCAGCCCCAGCGCCTTGCTCAAGGGCACGGCGATCACCGCCGCGCTGAGGTAAATGAGGCTGTTGATCAGCCAGGACGGGGCGTGTTCCATGACTATCGTGCCCCCACGCTTGCCACTTCGTGTGCTGCGCTGCCCCCCGAGGGGGCCCTGCCTTGCTTGGGGCGACCCGGCGCGGCGGCGTTCAGTTCTTCGGGACGATCAGCAGGCGGCACCTCGCAGCCGGGGCAATTCTCCAGATCATCGAGTTCGCTCCAGCGCGGATAGCTTTGCAGGCGCTGGGCGAAGGTACTGGCGTGCTCCGCTATCTGCGCCTCGGGCAGGCTGTTGGCGCCGTGCAGCAGCATCGGCGGCAGGAAACGCATGCCGCACAGCGCTGCCGTCTGCTCATAGGGCGGCAGAAAGGCATCGAAGAAATAGCGGTTGTAACCCCGCGGATGGTAGGAACTCTCGGGTCCGCCGGTGCTGGCAACCAGCCACAAATCCTTGCCGCGCAAGGCTTGGCCACCGTCGCCGTAAGCCCAGCCATAGCGCAGGACGTCATCGAGCCAGAGCTTTTGCAGCGCTGGCATCGAATACCAGTGGATCGGGTGCAGCAGCACGAGCAGTTGCGCTGCGGCAAGCCGCGACTGCTCCAGCGCAATGTCAATGCAATAGTCAGGGTAGCTCGTGTACAGGTCGTTGATGGTGACGCCCGGCACGCTGCGCGCCAGCGCCAGCAGCCGGGCGTTGACGCGCGAGTCGCGCCAGTTGGGGTGCGCCGCAATCAGGTAGATGCCGCGCTCGGCCGCGTCGCTGCTGAGGGTTCGCTCGTGTGTGTGCATGCCGCCACCATAGCGCAAAGTTCAATTTCGGGCATTCCGTGGGGACCCGATTACCCTCGCAGGGCTTGCAGGCGCTCAAGTTGCAGCAGCCAGGCCGCCCACGCCAGGGCCAGCAGCACAGTGCCCGCGCCGAGCTTGTGCGTCAACCCACCAATCAACTGTGCCTTGGTCAGCAAGCCCATGCTGGAGAAGAGGTAGATCCAGTCGTGACCGCCGGCCTCGCCCATCTGGCCCGACAGCAGCACAAGCTGTGGTTGCAGCGCGTCATACATGTACGGTGCCACGTCCATCAGTGATACACCCAGGAACCACAAGCCGACTGCTGCGCCAAACGGGTCGCGGTTGCGGATCAGCAACGCGCCACCGAGGATGGCTGGCGTCAGCAACTGGCCCAGCGTCCCGCCGAGCACGCCCAGCCACTGGCCCAGAGGCATGAAGATGACGTGCCCGGCCTCATGGAAGATCAGGATCGGTCGATGGATGAAGCTCTGACCGATTTCGCCGCTGCGGTAATCCATGCCGATCAGCAGCCAGCCCCAGACAGCCAGCCCGATCAGGATGGCCAGGCGTGGCCAGAAGTGAAGGGGGTCCCAACGATCGGGTACCTGGGTGAGCAGCGCCGTCCAGCCGGTCGAGTCCCCTCGGGTTTCAGCGCCGGCGGCGTCAGCGACATCGGCGGCAGGCGCAGGACGCGCGGCCTTGCCAAACTTGGCCAGGATCAAGCCACAGGCCGGGCAAGCCGCTGGCAGCGCCTGATCGGCGGGCAAGGGCTGGTGCGCGCACTTCGGACAGCGGCTATACGGCAAAGGCATGCGTGGCGCTCAATTCTTGTCTTGTCGGTGCATCCCGCTAACATAGCGCATCGTCGAAGTCGAGGAGCTGCTCATGCCGGTGGTCGTTGTTGCCAATCCAAAGGGTGGCGTGGGCAAGTCCACGCTGTCTACCAATATAGCCGGGTATTTTGCCGCGCAGGGGCATGCCGTGATGCTCGGCGACGCTGATCGCCAGCAATCCTCGCGCCTGTGGCTGGGGCTGCGCCCCTCTGGCGCGCGCGCGATTGCAACCTGGGACATCAGCGCCGACCTGATCGCCAGGCCACCACGCGGCACAACCCATGTGGTACTCGACACGCCAGCAGGATTGCAGGGCTGGCGTTTCAGTGATGTCGTCAAGATGGCGACCAAGATCATCGTGCCGCTGCAGCCCAGCGTCTTTGACATCTTTGCCACCCGCGCATTCCTGGACCAATTGCTGCAGAACAAACACCATGACAAGCTGCAGATTGGCCTGGTCGGTATGCGCGTGGATGCGCGCACCATCGCCGCGGATCGGCTGCACGAGTTTGTCGACACCCTGGGCCTGCCGGTGTTGGGCTATTTGCGTGACACGCAGAATTACGTTCATCTGGCGGCACGCGGCTTGACGCTGTTTGACGTCGCGCCGAGCCGGGTCGAAAAAGACCTCGCGCAGTGGAAGTCGATTGGCCGATGGCTCGATGCCTGAGTCGGGCCGCAGTCTCTTTGTCGCTTAGCTGACAAGCCAGGCCAACTCGATTCGCTAAAGTCTGATCATGAAAACATTTCAAACGCTCTCTGAACTGGCCACGCTGGTGGGTCAGGAAGTCGCCGTCAGCGAATGGATCACGGTGACGCAGGAACAGGTGAACCTGTTCGCGCAGGCCACCGGCGACCATCAGTGGATTCATGTCGACGTTGAGAAAGCCAAGGCCGGTCCGTTTGGCGGCCCGATCGCGCATGGCTTTTTGACGCTATCGATGCTGCCGCGGTTTTTCCAGTCAGCGATGAAGGTGCTGGAAACCCGCATGGGCGTCAACTACGGATTGAACAAGGTGCGCTTCACCGCTCCGGTGCCAGTAGGTAGCCGCCTGCGCGCGCGCATGAAACTGCTCAAGAGCGAGCCGATTGACCAGGGCGGCACGCAGATGGCCTGGGAGGTGACCGTGGAGCGTGAAGGTTCGACCAAACCGGTCTGTGTGGCCGAATCGCTGGCACGGCATTACCCCTAGCCCTGCAAGCGGCCGCCGGGTTTTGCGCAGCCGACAGGCTTGGCGGCTGCGGTGACCCTGTCGATAATGGTCCGAGGAACACAGCATGGCCGCGCTATCAACCCGTCTGACCCGATTCTGGAATCTGGAGCACCCCATCCTGTCAGCCCCCATGGCCTTTGCCGGAGGTGGCCGCCTGGCGGCTGCCGTCAGTCGCAGCGGGGGGCTTGGATTGATCGGTGGGGGGTATGGCGATCCGGCCTGGCTGGAAGAACAGTTTGAAGCGGCCCACGGGCAGTCGGTCGGCGTCGGCTTCATCACGTGGTCCCTGCGCAAGTCACCCTCCCTGCTTACCGATGTTCTCAGGCATGGGCCCAGCGCTGTCATGCTCTCATTCGGTGACCCCAGGCCGTTCGTGGCTGAAATCCGCGCCGCGGGGGCCCGGCTGATTTGCCAATGCCAGGACATGGAGCATGTCGCAGATGCTGTTGATGTCCAGGCCGACGCCATCATCGCTCAAGGGGCAGAAGCCGGCGGCCATGGCGCGTTGCGCGGCGCCATCACCTTGATTCCCGAGGCCGCCGACTACCTCAGAAACCATGCTCCGCAGACGCTGCTGCTGGCCGCCGGCGGGATTGCCGATGGCCGAGGTCTGGCGGCGGCACTGATGCTCGGTGCCGATGGGGTGCTGGTGGGAACCCGCCTGTGGGCATCTCAGGAGGCCCTCGTCAACCTTCGACACCTTGAGGCGATCATCGAGACCGATGGTGACGGGACGATTCGTACCCGCGTAGCCGACATTGCCCGCCAGATTGCCTGGCCCAAGGGGTTCACGGCGCGCATTCGCCGCAATGCTTTCACCAGTCGATGGCACGGGCGCGAAAATGAGCTGGAACAGAGTCTTTCGGCAGAGGGTCCTGCCTATCGAAAAGCCTTTGCCGAGGGTGACCCCGAGAACACCGGCGTCTGGTTTGGCGAGGCCGCCGGACTGATTCATTCGATCGAGCCCGCAGGAACCATCGTCGAGCGCATCACCGCCGAGGCGCTAGACTGCTTGAAGCGTTACGCCTGATGTGCCAAAGTCAGGCGTCGGTTTCGCCATTTTCGAAATAGCACCCGGGCCTGCCCAAGACAGAATGATTGTGCCGCCGCATCATCCCTTTGCCGAACTGATCGGCCTGCAGGTCGAGCAACAGGCGGCAGGCGAGAGCACGCTGACGCTTTTGGCCTGCGAGAAGCACATGAATCCGCACAAGGTCTTGCACGGGGCGGTTCTGTACGCGCTGGCGGACACGGGCATGGGAGCGGCGCTGTATTCAACCCTGGCGCCCGGTGAATTCTGCGCCACCATAGAAATCAAGATCAACTACTTCAAGCCGGTACTCTCCGGACGCCTGGTCTGCAAGACCCACATGCTGAGTCGAGGCAAGTCTGTGGCGAACCTGGAGTCACGCATTTACTTCGAGCAGGTTCTTGTCGCACAAGCCAACGGCAACTACGCCATCATCAGACCGTCCCGGACCGAGGCCGGACCTGGCGTCTAAGTCCCAGGCCCCGGTCTCGCGCCAAAACCGTTTTGTCTCCAGGCTTCGTACACCGCGACGGCCACGGCGTTGGAC
>JAKANU010000110.1 GCA_021812315.1 Pseudomonadota bacterium | reverse complement strand
TTCGGTGCGACGACCTGGACCGGATGAAAACACGAACCATCGGACACGTTCACAAAGGAAACGCCGGCTTTGGAGTCGCGGCGCGTCTTGACCCAGCCCCTGATGCTCACCTGGGTGTCGGCCGGACCCAGCGACGCCTTGCCGCGCAGCACATCGAGACAAGTAAACGAGGAGCCAGAAACAGCCATGGCAATGCCGCGCAAGCGGTCGTAGTTAGGAGGTCTTTATTATCGTTCGCCGCCACGCCGTTATGCTGGGGACGGCGGCGTTGGCCAGGCGCGTTGCGGGTCTCGCAACAGTTCGAAGGCGCGCGAGGCCCTCAGCACGCCGAGGTCATCAAAACGTCGGCCGGCGATTTGCAGGCCAATGGGCAGGCCGCTGGCGGTGTAGCCGCAATTGATCGAGGCCGCGGGCTGTTCGGACATGTTGTACGGAACCGTAAATGCGATGTGTTCGAGTGGACGCAGCGGGTCATTGGTCGGCGAAGGCAAGTGCGCCGCAAAGGCCGGCATCGGCGAGGTCGGCGAGATCACGAAGTCAAAGGGCTGGCAGGCACGCACGGTGACGACACGCGTGTTGTGAAACTGGCTGAACGCCAGAAAGGTCTGCGCTGCGGTCATGACTGCCGCGCTGTCTGCCCACTGGCGAATGTAGGGTAGCACGGCTGCCTTCCTGTCCGCGGTGAGCGCCGACAAGTCGATGTTCGAGCGCATGCGCCAGGCGTGATCCATACCGTCGAGCATGACAGGCGTGAGCCACGGCGTCATCGGTTCAACAATGGCACCGGCCTGCTCAAACAGCTGCGCCGCGCGCTCAATGGCGCTGCGCACTTCAGCTTCGACTGGTAACCCGCAGCCGGCGTCGAGCAACAAGCCGACTCTTAGCCCGCGCAGGAAGGCGCTGTCGCAGTCCAGCAGTTGCCAATCGATCGCCTGATACGGCAGACTCATGCTGTCGCGCGCGTCGGGCAGCGACAGCGTTTGCATCATCAGAGCGGCGTCGGAAACGGTTCGGGTCATCGGCCCGGCGGCTCGACCGGTGTAGGGCGGGTCAATCGGCACGCGCCCGAGGCTCGGCTTGAGGCTGAAAATGCCGCACCAGCCCGCGGGCAGGCGCAGCGAACCGCCAATGTCGGTGCCGATATGCAGCGGTCCGTAGCCCGCCGCAGCCGCCGCGCCGGCTCCGGCGCTGGAGCCCCCTGGCGTTTTGCTCAGGTCCCAGGGGTTGCGCGCGGTCTTGTGAAAACTTGACAGACCACTCGAGAGCATGCCGTAGTCCGGCATGGTGGTTTTGCACAGAACAATCGCGCCAGCCTCTACCAGGCGCGCCGCCGGTGGCGCGTGCGCCAGCGCCGGCGTGAGTTCGGTCGCCAGCGTTCCCAGCGGTACCGGCTGACCCTGGGTGGCGATGTTCTCCTTGATCGTCACCGGCACCCCGTCGAGTGACCCGCAGGGTTCGCGGCGCCGCCAGCGCAGCTCCGAGGCCTGCGCCTGCGCCAATGCCGAGCTCGGATCGAGCAGGTAGGTGGCACACAGGTGTGGCTCCCAGCGCTGCACGTGATCGAGCACGCTGCGCGTGACCTCGACCGGGGAGAGTTCAGCAGCGCGGTAGGCCGCGATCAGTTCATGGGCAGCAAGGTCGTAGAGGTTCACGACCAGGAGAGTGCCGAGATGTCGTTGACAAAGACCGGCATATCCTTCCACAGGCCCTTGAGGTTCTTGTTGGCCACCGTGACCCATTGCGGCTGGTACAGGAACGCGTGCACCGCTTCGTTGGCGAGCATTCGCTGGGCGTCTCCGAGCAGCTTGGCGCGGTCGGCTGCGCGTGGTGCGTTCTGAATCTTTTCAAACAGCGCGTTGAACGCCGGCGATTCATAACCCCAGTAGTAGCCGGGCTTGGCAAAGTTGCCCAGATCAAACGGCTCGACGTGGGAGATGATGGTGAGGTCATAGGCCTTGTTGGTGTAAACGCCGCTCAGCCACTGGGCCCACTCGACGTTTTCGATCTTGGCCACGATCCCTACCTTGGCCAATTGCGCGGCAATCACTTCGCCGCCCTGGCGTGCATAGGGCGGTGGTGGCAGGATCAGGCTGAGTTCGAGCGGCGTCTTGATACCCGCCTCAGCCAGCAGCGCTTTGGCCTTTTCCGGGTTGTAAGGGTTGATGCCGGTGGTATCGACATAGCCAAATGCACCCGGCACGTAGTGGCTGCCGATGGGAGCACCATAGCCATCACCCGCGCCTTCGATCACGGCCTTGCGATCAATGGCTGCGGCGATGGCGCGGCGCACCCGGACATCGTCGAGTGGCTTTTTCTTGTTGTTGATGGCCAAAATCGTCTTGGCGCGCGATCCATCGACAATCACCTGAAACTTGGGGTTGGTCTTGAACTGCGCCACGCTGCGCGGCGTCACTCTTGGAAACGCATCCACGTCGCCGGCGAGCAGGGCTGCGACTTGGGCCGCCGGGTCGCTGATGAAACGGAAGGTGACCTTCTTCATCTTGATCGCGGCCGCATTGCGGTAACCGTCCCACTTGCTCAGGGTCACCGAAGAGCCGCGGTTCCAGCTCGCTAATTGGAAAGGGCCGGTACCGACGGGTTTGGTGGCATTGCTGTCGGCACTCTTGGGCTCGACGATGATCGCGGTGGCCTGACCCATCAGGAACAGGAAGTCGGGGTCGAGCGACTTGTTCAGGACCACGACAGTGTGATCGTCGATGGCGGCCACACTGGCCATGCTGGCAAACGTGCGTTTGTCCTTGTTGGT
This sequence comes from Pseudomonadota bacterium, assembly GCA_021812315.1. Classification (GTDB taxonomy): domain Bacteria; phylum Pseudomonadota; class Gammaproteobacteria; order Burkholderiales; family Burkholderiaceae_C; genus Rhodoferax. The sequence continues at coordinate 5,922 of JAKANU010000110.1, read as the reverse complement.
GCTCTTCTCTGCGCCGGCACGCTCAAAGGAAAACTTGACGGCGGCCGCGTTGCACGGCTCGCCATTTTGGAACTTCACGCCCTTGCGCAACTTGAAGGTGTAGGTCTTGAGATCCGGCGAGACTTCCCAGCTCTCGGCCAGCAGAGGCGAGACGCTGCCGTCGCTGTTGATCTTGGTCAGGGTTTCAAAGATGTTGTATTGCACGATTTCGGCGATCGCCGATGCCGCGCCAGCCGTCGGATCGAGTCCTGGGGGCTCCAGCGTCATGGCCAGCACGACGCTGTCCTTTTTGCCCTGCGCGATGGCGGCCCAGGGGGCCGAGGCGAGTGCTGCACCGGCAGCTGTGGAACCAAGTACCTGACGACGATTGATCATGATCATTCTCCTGATAAAAAAACAGTTCCCCAATCAGCCATTTTCAAATCTCCAAGGCGAACCATACCATTACTGCGGCACTGCCGCTGCCGCCAGATCGACTGCAAGATGACATGCCACCTGATGCCCGGCGTCAAGCGGCGCGAGTTCGGGGCGGCGCTCCAAGCACAGCGCTTGTGCGTGCGCGCAGCGCGAGGCGTACGGGCAGGCATCAGCGGCCGATGGTCCCTTGAGTCGGGTCGGGACCGGCGAGGCACGCCGCGCCGGCCTTGGCGCCGGAGTCAAGCGCGGTACGGCGGCCAGCAAGGCCTGGGTGTAAGGATGCGCTGCCTGACGAAACAGGCTCGCTGGAGAACCCTGCTCGACGATGCGACCCTGGTAGATCACGGCGACCTCGTCGCACAGGTGGTCGATGACTGCCAGATCATGGCTGATAAACAGGTAGGTAACGCCAAACTCCTGCGACAAATCCTGCATCAGGTTGAGTACCTGCGCCTGTACCGAGACGTCCAGCGCACTCACCGGCTCGTCGGCGACGATCAGTTTCGGGCGCGTCATCAGGGCGCGTGCGATGGCGACGCGCTGGCGTTGGCCGCCCGAGAACTCATGCGGATACTTGCCAAGGTCGGTCTCGCGCAAGCCCACCGACAGCAGAACGTCACGGGCCATGGCACGCTGGTCGCGCCCGGCCTCCAGGTTCAGCGCCAGCAGCGGCTCGCTGACTATGGTCTCGACGGTCTGACGCGGATCGAGCGATCCATAGGGATCCTGGAACACCATCTGAAAGTCGCGCCGCGCCCTTCGCAGCGCTGCCGGGTCCAACGCGTTGAGCGACTGACACAGCAGTTGCACCGAACCACTGGTGGGAGACTCCAGAGCCATGACCAGACGTGCCAGGGTCGACTTGCCCGAGCCGGATTCGCCGACGACACCGAGATTGCGGCCCGGGCTCATTTGCAGACTGACGCCGCGCAGGGCGTGCACCTGCGCAGGCGCCCGCCACAGGCGTTCGCGCGGCAGCACATAGGTGCGGGTGACTTCCTGGAGTTGCAGCAGCGGCGTGGTCATGGCGTAGATCTTGGGGTGCTCGCGTCCAGGCGAAAGCAGCTGGCCTGGTGCGACAAACCCACGTCGCTGGGTGTGGGCAGGGTGCTCCGGCACGCCTCAAGAGCCAGCGGGCAGCGCTCAAAGAAGGGGCAGCCTGCGGGAAGATCGGCGAGCTCTGGCACGCTTCCGGCGATGGTGCTCAGACGCGCGCCGCGCGCCGCGCCCACTTGGGGTCGGGCGCCAAAGAGGCCGCGCGTGTAAGGGTGGGCCATGTGAGCGAAGACGGTGGCGGTCGGACCGCTCTCGACCACGGTACCGCCGTACATGACGAGCATGTTCGAAACGTTCTGCGCGATGACACCAAGATCGTGCGAAATCAGCAACAGGGCCATGCCGCGTTCGCGCACCAGATCGCCGATGAGATCGAGAATTTGGCGCTGGATCGTCACGTCCAGCGCCGTGGTGGGCTCGTCGGCGATCAGCAGATCAGGGCCACAGGCCAGGGCCATGGCAATCGTGATGCGCTGGCGCTGCCCGCCGGAGAATTGATGCGGATAAGCGTGCACGCGTCGCGCAGCCTCGGGGATGCCCACGCGTTCGAGCAGGGCAATGGTCTCCTTGAGGGCAGCCCCCCGGCTGGCGCCTCGGTGCAGACGAAGCGGCTCGGCGACCTGCTGCCCGATGGTGTGCAGCGGGTTCAGCGCCGTCATGGGTTCCTGAAAGATCATGCCGATGCGGTTGCCGCGCAGGCGACGCAATTGCACGTCGGGACGGCCCACGAGTTCCTGGCCGTCAAAACGGATACTCCCCGAGACACTGGCACGCTCGGGCAGCAGTCCGAGCAGCGCCATGGCGGTGATCGATTTGCCGCAACCGGATTCGCCGATCAGTCCCAGGGTTTCTCCGCGCTGCAGAGCGAAACTTACCTGCCGCACGGCGTCAACCCGTCCGCGCTGGGTCTGCAGCGAAACATGGAGATTGCTGACTTCAAGCAGGGACATTTATCGCTTTCGACTCAGGCGTGGATCCATCACGTCGCGCAGGCCATCGCCGAGCAGGTTCAGTCCCAGGACCGCCAGAGCAATGGCAACGCCAGGAAACACCGCCAGCAGCGGTGCCTGGAACAGCAGGGTTTGCGCCTCCGCGAGCATGCGTCCCCATGAAGGCTGTGGTGGCTGCGTGCCCAGTCCCAGATATGACAACGCCGCTTCGGCCAGAATGGCCAGGGCGAACTGGATCGTCGCCTGCACGATCAGGGCCGAGAGGATATTGGGCAGGATGTGATCGAAGGTGATGCGCCACGGGCCCTTGCCACAGGCGCGCGCGGCCAGCACAAACTCGCGCGACCAGATTGCATTGGCGCTGGCACGGGTGATACGCGCAAAGGTCGGGATGTTGAAAATGCCGATGGCGATGATCGAATTCACGATGCCTGCGCCGAACACCGCGGTCATCATGATGGCCGAGAGGATGGCCGGAAACGCAAACGTGAAGTCAGCCAGCCGCATGATGAGTTCCTCGACCCAGCCGCGCCGCGCCGCCGCCAGCAGACCCAGGGTCGTGCCTATCGTCAGGCCGATGCCCACCGCAATGACCCCGACCAGAATCGAGTTGCGAGCGCCCACCAGCAGCAGCGAGGTGACATCGCGTCCGAACGGATCCGTGCCCAGCCAGTGCATGGCGTTCGGGTGCTGCAGCTTGGCTGCCATGTCAATTTCGTAGGGTGACCAGGGCGTCCAAACCCAGGACAGCGTGGCCGCCAGGACCAGCAGCAAGCTCAGGCAGGCACCGATGACAAAACTGCTATGACGCGTGGCCCGTGTCAGGAAACTTGCCGACGCGCTCATATGTCGCTGGCCTTCACGCGCGGGTCGATCACCGCATACAGGACATCGACGACAAAGTTGATCACGATCACCATCGTCGCCAGCAGCAGCACGCAGTTGCGAACCACGATCAGGTCACGGTTGGAAATCGACTGGAAGATCAGCCGTCCCAAGCCAGGCAAGTAGAAAACGTTCTCGACGACGATGGTGCCGGCGAGCAGGTTGGCAAATTGCAGGCCCATGACGGTGATCACCGGAATCATCGCGTTGCGCAGCACATGGCCCCACAGGGTGGCGCGTTGTGACAAGCCTTTGGCCCGCGCAGTGCGGACAAAGTCCTCGCGCAGGACTTCGAGCACTGCCGAGCGAGTGATGCGGGCCAGAATGGCCGATTGCACGACTGCCAGCGAAATGGCCGGCAGCAGCAGCGATTGCATGGCCGGCCAAAAACCTTCACCCCAACCCGGAAAGCCACCGGCGGAAAACCACTGAAGATGCACGGAGAACAGCAAGATCAGGATGATGGCGAACCAGAAATTCGGCACCGCTATCCCGATCTGGGTCAGGCCCATGAGACCGACGTCGCCCAGGCGATTGTGCTGGGCCGCGGCGTAGATTCCGACCACCAGAGCTAGCGCGGTGGTCATCAGCATCGCCAGCACAGCCAGGGGTACCGTCACCGCCAGGCGCTCCAGAACCAGGTCCAGTACCGGGCTGCTGTAGGCGTGGCTGATGCCCATGTCTCCAACGATCAAGGCATGGATCCAATGCCAGTAACGCTCCATGGCCGGGCGGTCCAGTCCAAGTTTGATGGCCAGGGCCTGAACCGCTTCGGGTGAAGCGTCGGGTCCCATCATCATCTGCGCTGCGTTGCCGGGCAGAATTTCAAGAACCAGAAACACAACAATCGACGCGCCCAACAGCGTGGCTACCAAGGTTGTCAAGCGCTTGAGGAGAAATAGGCCCACGATCGAATTCAGTTCACGGCGTGGCCGATAATTTGATGCATGAGGTATCGTGAAATGACAACCAACAATGCGGGTAATGGTAAGCCATGGCGCTGATGATTACCGACGAGTGCATCAATTGCGATGTATGTGAGCCCGAGTGCCCGAATCAGGCCATTGGTCCGGGTCCGGACATCTACCAGATTGATCCGCAACGTTGCACCGAATGTGTTGGCCATTTTGATGTTGCCCAGTGTGTGGAGGTGTGTCCGGTGGCGTGCATTCCGGTTGATCCGGGCTTTGTGGAAGATCGCGGCGCATTATGGGCCAAGTACCGGCGCCTGCAGTCCGCGCCGAAGCCGCCGGCCCGAACGCCTGGTTAGGACGCAGGCCTGGGCTGAGCTCAGGGTTTGTCGTTCGCGTGGGTCTTGAGGCGGGGCTTCTTTGCGCTGGCCTTCTTGGCTCCCTTGCCCTTGGAGTGGTCAGGTCCCAGGCTTGCCTTTTTGCGTGTCTTGGTCTTGACCCAGGGTGTGCGCGGTTTGCTGGCGGCGCTGGCCTTGGCCGGTCGAGCCGGTGTGTTGGCCGCGAGGTCGCGTCGCTCCTGCTCGATGCGGGCTTTCTCCATGGCGGCGGCGATGCGCGCGTCGCGCGCGCTGGCTTGATCCGCCTGCGCCTTTTGTTCAGCGCTGCGTAGGTCGGCGTTGATGGCAACACCGCCGGGGCAGGGCGACTGACTGTAGGTCTCGCCACATTTGTAGGCATTTTGAGCCATGGCGCCCGTCGATAAAGCGCAGACAGCTACAAAATGAATAGCACTGAGTGGTTTTCCAGGCACGGTATGGCTCCTATTCAACGGGGTTGCGGATGGCCTGCGGCAGTGACGTGGCTTCGGGCCGCGACGGTTTGGGCCTTGGCGGCTTGCTGGTATGCACCAGCATCGTGGCTTTCTGCATATCGCCCGCAAGCAGGCATGGCAGGGCCTTGATCGCGCGGTCAACCGCCTGCTCGATGGCGATCTTGTGTTCCAGTGAAGGCTTCTTCAGCACCCACTCTGTCACCTCGGACTTGACGCCGGGGTGGCCGATTCCCAGGCGCAGCCGCCAGTATTCGTCGGTGCCCAACTGGGCATGGATGTCGCGCAGGCCGTTGTGTCCGGCATGACTGCCGCCAAGCTTGAGCTTGGCCTCGCCAGGTGCAATGTCCAGCTCATCGTGCGCGACGAGGATATCCGCGGGTTCGATTTTGAAAAAGCGTGCCAGCGAGGCGACTGACTTGCCACACAGGTTCATGAAGGTCTGGGGTTTGAGCAGGCAAAGGGCTTGTCCAGCCACCGATATTCTTGCCACCAGGCCGTGGTAGCTGCGCTCCATCACCAGATCGGTCTTGAGTTCGCGGGCGAGCGCATCGATCCACCAGAACCCGGCGTTGTGTCGCGTTGCCTCATAGGCGGGCCCCGGGTTGCCGAGACCCACGAATAGCTTGATCATGGCCCATTATCAAGCAAAAAAAATGGCCCGCCGAAGCGGGCCAACAGGCACGGCGGGGGCAAATTACTTCTTCTTTGCGGGCGCTGCTTTGCCTGCGGCAGGCGCCGGCGCTGCGGCTGCTGCGGGCGCGGCAGCAGCACCTGGCGCGGCCGCCCCAGCAGCGTCGGCCACGGCGGCGACCTCGGCCTCGGGCGCGGAGGAAACCACGACCACCGAAACCAGCACCGGGATGTTCTTGCC
>JAKANU010000109.1 GCA_021812315.1 Pseudomonadota bacterium | reverse complement strand
TGTGGTCCAACGTGCTGCACCTGATCGCCCAGAAGCCCTGGCTGGGATGGGGCTGGGGCGAGCTCGACTACGCGCATTTCATCACGCTGTACCCGGGAGCGCGCTTTTGCGAAATTCTCGACAACGCACACAACCTGCCGCTGCATCTGGCCGTCGAGCTCGGCGCGCCCGTGGCCATCGCCGCGTGCGCCGCCGCGGCGTGGGCAGTCTGGCGCGCCAGACCCTGGGATGAAACCGACCCGAGGCGGCGCATGGCCTGGGCGGTGCTGAGCGTCATCGCATTGCACAGCATGCTCGAATATCCGCTTTGGTATGGACCGTTTCAGATCGCGCTGCTCCTGAGCCTGTGGATCCTGTGGCGCCGCGACCCCGCACCTTGCGGACACATGCGCCGCATGACGGCCCATTCAAGCGCCTTGGCCGCTGTTGTTCTGATAGCGGCAACCGCCTACGCGGGGCGCGACTACCACCGCATCAGCCAGATCTATCTGAATCCGGCGCAACGACTCGAGCGATACCGCGAGAACACTTTGGAAAAGATCAGCGACTCCCGGCTGTTTCGGGACACGGTGAGCTTTGCCCGCCTGACCACCAGTGATCTGACGCTTGGCAACGCTGCCGAGATCCACACCCTGGCCGAAGAAATGCTGCATTTTTCGCCCGAACCACGAGTCATCGAAAAGCTCATCGAGAGCGCTACCCTGCTCGGGCACACCGAAGAAGCGCTGTTCTACCTGCAACGCTATCGGGCGGCGTTTGAACAGGCCTACGCTCACTGGGCGAAGGAAAATGCCACACTCCAGGCCGACGACCTGCGGCTGACCGGGCCAATCGATGCGCCCGAGCGCTAGGCGACGAAGCTGCCTGATTTGCCGCCGTGTTTCTCGATCACCCTCACGTCGGTCATGATCATGCCGCGATCGACAGCCTTGCACATATCGAAAATCGTTAATAGTGCCACCTGGACCGCCGTGAGTGCTTCCATCTCGACGCCGGTGGGCCCAATCGTCTCCACGGTGGCAGTGCATGATACGCTTGCAAGGCTCTCCGAGCTTGGCTTGGCCGCTTCGAAATCAATAGCAATGCGGGTCAGGGCAAGGGGATGGCAAAGTGGAATCAGGTCGCTGGTCCTCTTAGCCGCCAAAATGCCCGCCACACGTGCCACCCCCAGAACGTCACCTTTCTTGGCCGTCCCCGATTCAATCAGCGCCAGCGTCGCGCCAAGCATGTTGATTCGCCCGCTGGCCACCGCAGAGCGATGGCTGGCGGCTTTCGAGGCGACGTCCACCATGTGGGCCTGCCCGTTGGCGTCGAAATGTGTAAGAGCGCTCATAAAAATTCGCTACAGTTGAATCCCGGTTGACCACGGCGTTGACCGAACCTTTTCACCACCCGCGCATCATACGATCATGTTTCAGACCCCGGCACGTTTCTGGCGCGACCGCTTCCAGGCCAGCGGCATCCACTTTTGCATCAGCCTGTTGATCGCGCTCGGCGCAGCCTTGCTGGTGTTCGCGCTCTGGTACCCGTACCCGTACCGGGAAATTTCTGGCGGCCGCGAGCTGTTCCTGATTGTCGTCAGCGTCGACGTGATTCTTGGCCCGCTGATCACGCTGGCGGTGTTCAACCGAGCCAAGCCGCGCGCCGAATTGCGCCGCGACCTCACCATCGTCGCCCTGCTGCAGCTCGCTGCGCTGGCCTATGGCCTGTGGAGCGTGTCCGTGGCCAGGCCGGTGCACCTGGTCTTCGAGTACGACCGCTTTCGGGTAGTTCACGCGGTGGACATCCCCGAGGAGTTGCTGGCCAAGGCGCCGCCCGACCTTGATGCGATGCCGCTGACCGGCCCGACGATGCTGGCGCTGCGCGAGTTTCATGACCAGGGTGAGAAGATGAGTGCCACACTGGCGGCACTCAAGGGCGCCTCGCTCTCGGCGCGGCCGGACCTGTGGCAATCCTATGCGGCGGCAAGCTCAAGTGTGCTGGCTGCGGCCAAGCCGTTGGCCGACCTGCAGGCCCGGTTCGCGCAACGCCGTGGCGACATCGACGCTGCCGTGGCCAGCACCGGGCGCCCGGCCTCAGCTCTGGTTTACCTGCCGATGATCGGCCGCAAGACTTTTTGGACAGTGTTGCTCGATTCGGCAACGGCTCAGGTCCTCGGGTTCCTGCCCTTGGACTCGTTTTGAACGACACGTTGATGGCAAACAGGGTTGCAGGCATTGTCGGACGAGCGATTGCAGCTATCTTTGTTGTAGCAGCTTGCGGTCTCAACGGCGCCCGGTCACTGGCGCAAACCAACCCTGCCTCGACGCCAGTTCAACAATTGCCAACGCTGGGGGATGCGAGCGAGCTGGGCAGCAGCGCCGAACGACGTCTGGGCGACCGGGTGGCACGCGAGCTCTACCGTGACCCTGACTACATCGACGATCCAGTGCTCGACGAATATGTGCAGAACATTTGGCAACCGCTGCTGCAAGCAGCGCGTCGACGCGGAGACCTCACACCGGAACTCGAGCAGCGCTTTGCCTGGAAAATCTTGATGGGGCGCGACCGCTCGGTCAACGCCTTTGCCTTGCCGGGGGGCTACTTTGGCCTGCATCTCGGTCTTTTGGCCATCGTCGGCACACGCGACGAACTTGCCTCTGTGCTGGGTCATGAGCTCAGCCATGTCACACAGCGCCACATCTCGCGTCTGCTGTCCAAGCAGACTCAACAACTTCCATGGATGATCGGCGGCGTCCTGCTCGGCGCGTTGGCCGCGGGAAAAAGCCCGGATGCCGCCAATGCGCTGATTGTTGGCGGACAGGCCGTCGCAGCGCAGAACCAGCTCAACTTCTCACGCGACATGGAGCGCGAGGCCGACCGTGTCGGTCTGGGCATCATGACACAGGCTGGATTTGATGCTCATGGCTTCACGGGCATGTTCGACAAACTGCAGTTGGGAGCCAGGTTTAATGACCAGGGTGCCTATCCGTACCTGCGCAGTCATCCGTTGACCAGTGAGCGAATCGCCGATATGCAGGCCCGCCAGGGCGTGAACACACCCGAGCATGCCCAACAGACAGCGCAGGATGCGATGATCTCCGCCCGGGCCAGAGTCCTGACGAACCCCGGGGTGGACACACTGCGTGCGATGGTGAGCCAGGCCGACGGTGCGGTGTTAACGACCGAGCCCGCCGCACGGTATGTCGGCGTGCTCTACGGTGCGGCGCTGGCGGCGATCCGGCTGCGTGACTTCGCCACCACCCGACAGATCCTCGCTCGGCTGCAGGCGCTGGTTCGCAGCGATGCGCCGAGTCGGCGACTGGTACGACTGCTCGAGGCCGAGCTTGCCCTCGCCGCGGGCGACGCCACGCGGGTCCTGACCCTGCTGGGCGAACCGGCCGCAACATCGGATGGAGTCGCCCAAACCGATACCGAGCAGCGTCGGCCCGAGTTGTTCCTGCTGGCCCAGGCCGCAATACAAACAGGTCAAGCGGCGCACGCCACACAACTCGGGCAACGCCTGCAGCTCTGGCTGCTCACCCATCAGCACGACGCGCAGGCCTGGCAGCTGCTTGCCGGCGCCGACGCAGCGCAAAACCAGACCTTGCGTGCGATCCGGGCGCAAGCCGAGGCCCTGGCGGCACAACTCGACTACGCTGGTGCGCTGGATCGGCTCAAGGCGGCCCAGGAACGGCTACGCGAGAACCGCGCAGCCAGCGGTACGCCGCCGGCCGGGGATTACATCGAAGCGTCGATCATCGACACCCGCCGGCGACAGATCGAGCTACTGCTTAAGGAACAGCCCCTCGATGGCTGAGTCGATCACCACACCAAACACCGAATAGATCAACGAACCGAGCAAGGCAGCTCCAAATCCCCGCACCTGAAAACCTTCGAGAACCCCGGCAGCGGCCCAGAACATCACCGCGTTGATGACAAACAGGAACAATCCCAGCGTCAGGACGGTCACCGGCAGAGTCAGCACCACCAGCACCGGGCGCAATATCAGGTTGAACAAGCCGATCACCATGGCCGCAACCAGGGCGGCGCCAAAACCCCGAATTTCGACACCACTGTACAAATACGCGACGGCCAGCAGCGCCGCCGCACTGAGCAGCCACCTGACTATGATCTTCATGAGCGCAGCATAGCACCACGCCGGCGCGCTGGCGGTCGATCACCAGGCCACCCGTGGCATGCACGAGTTGCGATTTGCCCTACAATACGCCAGCCGGAGCGCATGGTGCGCGCCGGTCAACGCTAGGGGTGCTGAGCGTCGCACGACGCAAGGCTGAGAAAACACCCTGGAACTTGATCAAGGTAATACTTGCGCAGGGAAGCGTCGCCGCAACGAGCCCACCGGTAACAGTCGGGCACTCGGCACCCCCCTGCTATCGACGAAGGAATTTCGATGGCACATTCATTCAATCCTCACCGCCAACGCGCCTCCATCCTGGGCGCCATTCTGGCACTGTCGGGCGCGCCGGCGCTGGCACAAGCCGTGACGACGCCATTGCAGCCCATCACCGTGACGGCCCGTGCGGCGCCGCAGTTTGATGTGCTCGATGCGGACGTCGGCGGATTCGACCTACCGCTGGCAAGAACGCCGCAAAGCATCACCGTGCTGACCGCTGACCTGCTCAGCGGCTTGGCTGCTGGGTCACTGTCGCAGGCACTGCGGCTCGACGGGTCCCTGACCGACAACTACAACACCACCGGCTTCATCGAAAGTCTGTCGATTCGCGGCTTCCAGCTCGACCAAATCAGCAACTTCAGGCGCAATGGCCTGGCAGTTTCCAACTACGCACCGCTGGCGCTCGAGAACATGGAACGTGTCGAAGTTCTCAAGGGTGTCGCGGGCTTGCAATCCGGTGTCTCGGCACCGGGCGGGCTGGTCAACTATGTCACCAAGGCACCACAGCGAGACACATTCGTACGCGCGACCCTGGCCGCCGATGGCAATGGCGGCAGCAAATTTCATCTCGACAGCAACGCTCTGCTGGGCCAAATCGGGGTGCGCGTGAATCTGATGACCGAGCAATTGCGCTCGCATTTCGACCGGGCCGACGGCACCCGGCAACTTGCCGCTGTTGCGGTGGCGGCAGCGCCAGACGCCACCACCACACTCTCGGCAAGTCTTGAATACCAGCGCAAGAGTCAGGCGTCGGTACCGGGCCTCGGACTGCTCGACAGCAACGGCGATGGCGTGGGCGACGCGCTGCCAGCGGGAGTGCGCTCGCGCCTGAATCTGAACAACCAGAGCTGGTCGCTGCCGTTTGAAGTGGACAGCACAACAGCGCAGTTCGCCCTAGCCCACCGCCTGAACGTGGATTGGCAATGGCGCCTGTCGGCAAGCACGCAGCGCACCCGCATCAACGACCGCATTGCTTTCCCTGACGGCTGCAGCAGCGCTGCGAACTATGTCTACCCGGGCCTGTGCGGCAACGGCGATGTCGACATCTACGACTATCGCAGTGAGGGCGAGCGACGCACACTGTCGAGCTGGGATGCACATCTTCATGGCAGGCTCAACGCCGCCGGCATCGAGCACCGTTTGCGCGTGGGCTTGAGCGGACACTTGCAGCAGACCCAGTTGCCGGCGATGCTGGCCTACAACTTCGTTGGTACCACCAACATCGACGCACCACTGTCCCTTCCGGCCGATCCGACACTGACGGCGTTCAACACCAACAGCAACGAGCGTACGCTCGAAGCCTACGCCACCGTCTCATCGGAGTTGACCCGCGACGTGCAATCGCTGCTCGGCCTGCGTGTATCGCGCCTGCACCGTGCCAGCGCCCTGAGCGACGCATCGCAGGCGGTTTCCTACGAGCAGACGGAGGGCACACCGTGGGCGGCGCTGATCTGGACGCCGCGACCCGGCACCTCGCTGTACGCGTCCTGGGGACAAGGCCTCGAACTCGAAGCGGTACCCAACCGGCCGACGTTGTTCGCCAACTACGGCCAGACCCTGCCCGCACTCAAGAGCGAGCAGATCGAGATCGGCGCCAAATGGCAGGCCCTGCCCCGCTTGCTGCTTAGTGCAGCCATCTTCAACATCGACAAACCCTTCGCCGACGACGTGGCGGGCGCGAGCGCCTTGCCCTCGCGCGTAGCCGGCGCGAAGGTGGCACGGCACCGTGGGCTCGAGCTCTCAGCCGTTGGACAGGTGAATCGCGCCTGGTCGGTTCAAGCCAGCATGATGGCGCTGGACGCGGTCTACCTGAGTGCCGTCAACCCGCAGTGGATTGGCCAGGCGGTGACGAATGTGCCGCGGCTCAAGGGCTCCCTGTCTGTGGACTACAAGGTGGCCGCATACCCGGGCCTTTCCCTCAACGCCCTAGCAAGCTTTGAGAGCGCCAAGCCGGTGACGGTTGATGGCAGTGTGGTGCTGCCCCGATCCTGGCAAATTGATGGCGGTCTGCATTACCAACAGATCCTGGCGGGCCGCTTGACCCAGTGGCGAGTCAACGTGGACAACCTGACCAACCGCGAGTACTGGCACGACGCGCCGACCACGTCCTGGGGTGGCATCTACCTGTTCCCGGCAACACCGCGAACGGTGCGTGCCAGTCTCACAGTGGACTTCTAGGCCATGTTGGAGAATGCCTTCACTCTGCTGGGCGCAGCGGTCAGCTGGCTCGAAGTGGTGGCGTTTGTCCTGGCCCTGGCCAATATCAGTTGCAATGTGCTCGAGATTCATTGGGGCTGGCCGTTGAGCATCGTCGCCAGCGGACTCTACGCCTGGCTCTTCTATACCAGTGGGCTGTATGGCGAAGCATCAGTGAACATCTTCTTTGCATTGACCAGCGTGTGGGGCTGGTGGCAATGGCTGCACGGCCATCGTGCCGACTCGCAGGCTGCGCTGCGCATTGCACGCCTGGACCGACGCGGCTGGCTGTGGAGCGCGTCAGGTTACGCTGTCGCGTGGCTGGCTTTCGCGCTGTTGCTGTGGCATTGGACTGACTCCGAGGTTCCGGTGGCCGACGCGTTTGTCACCGCCGGCAGTGTGGTCGGTACCGTTTTGCTGGGCCGAAAGTTCATTGAGAACTGGCCGCTATGGCTGATGGTCAATGCCGCTAGCATCGTCCTGTTTGCTTACAAGGGCTTGGCGCTCACCGTCGTCCTGTACGTGATCTTCTTCGTGCTGGCCATTTGGGGTTGGATCGGATGGAAGCAGAGAATATCCACCCATCCGTGAAAGTCGCCGCAGGCGAAGCACCACGGCTGGTGTGCATCCTGGGCGCGGAGAGTACAGGCAAGAGTACGCTGACGCGCGCGCTGGCGACACATTTTGACTGCCCGTGGGTGGATGAGTATCTGCGCGAGTTTTGCGATCAGAACCGGCGTACGCCCGAAGCCCACGAGCAGGCGGCCATCCTGCACACCCAGCGCCAGCTTGAGATTTCCGCTCAGCAACAAGGATTGCAGCAGGCAAAGCGATACGTATTTTGTGACACGTCGCCGCTACTCACGGCCATCTACAGTGAATTTGTTTTTGGCGACACCGGCCTTTATGCGCTGGCGCGCAGACTGCAACTGAACTATGCACTGACGCTGTTGCTGGCGCCGGACATCCCTTGGGTCGCTGACGGTCTGCAGCGCGACGGGGAACAGGTTCGAGGCCCGATCACCGAACGGATCATCCGTGAACTCGCAGACCTGAAAGTGCCACATGCACCGATTGCCGGTCACGGCCCGCAACGACTGCGCGCTGCGATCAACGCCATCACAAGCATCGATTCGATCTAGCCCCGCCCGGCGCCGCCACCGCGGCTTTCGGGGCCACCTGGGGTTACTTCCAGCGCTGCAGTTCCAGATCCACGTGCAGTGCAGCATCGCCAAGCATCAACGCGCCCTCCTGAATCGTCGCCTGCAGCTGCAGATTCCGCCTGGCCATCGGGACCAATGCCTGAGCCGCAGTGGCGGGAATTCGAAACACGCTCAGATTGCTGGCTCGGGCCAGCTTGTCCTGCATGCCACGCCACCAGACCTCAGCCGCATGGCCATAGCAGTAAAGCACCACGGCGTCGGCCTTGGCACAGGCCTTGAGCAGCGGCTTGTCCTCCGGCTGACCAACCTCGACCCACAGCCGCGTCAGTCCGGTGAAATCGCGCAGCCATACGTCAGGCTCGTCCGGATCCGACAGGCCGGCGCCAAACGCCAGGGTGCCGTCGCCGGCACACACCGATTGCAACTTGTGCGCCTGCAATGCCATTGCGCACAGACGAACCATCATCCGCTCATCAGTTTCGCTGGGATGGCGCGCCAGCGTGAGTTCATGGTCTGCGTAGTAAGCGTGGTCGATATCGGCGATTTGCAGGCCAGCTTTGAAGATCGTGGACTTCAGCGCCATCAAACTCTTTTGGCCAGCTCGGCGGCCATGCCGGTATAGCTTTGCGGTGTCAGCGCCAGCAACTGGTTCTTCTGCTCCTGCGGAATTTCGAGCCTGGCGATAAACCCCTGCATCAGCTCACGCGTCATTGGCTTGCCGCGGGTGAAGGCCTTGAGCTGATCGTAGGGCTTGGGCAAACCGAAGCGGCGCATCACCGTCTGAACCGGCTCAGCCAACACCTCCCACGAGGCGTCAAGGTCGGCCGCCATGACCTCCTCGTTGATTTCGAGTTTGCCAAGGCCGGCATTGAAGGACTGATACGCCAGCACCGCATAACCCATCGCAACACCGATATTGCGCAGTACCGTCGAGTCACTGAGATCGCGC
>JAKANU010000108.1 GCA_021812315.1 Pseudomonadota bacterium | reverse complement strand
GGGGAAGGTGCCCGCCCGTGCCCGATCCGACAAGCCGGCACCCTTGGCACGGGCGCGCCAGGTCGCCAAATGGATAACACCAGCCAGGGGCTCATAGACGTCGTTTTCAAAGGGGGCATATTGGTGTTCCAGCGCATCAATCATGGATTGCGGGAACTGCCATTGCGCCGCCAGCCCGGCGCCGACCTGAGCGTAGCAGTAGCCAAATGCACGCCACTCGGCACGCGCCCGGTTCAACTCAAGCGGCCCCACCTCGCGGTCAAGCGCCGTCACCGCCTCGGGCATGCAGATGTGAATCGCCAACTCGCCCACTGCGTGAATCAGACCACAGGTAAAAGCAGCCTGCGAGTTCTGTCGCACCATGCCCGCCAGAGAACGCGACAGCTTGGCCACGTTCAGGCTGTAGGCCCAGAATTGCTGCAGTGAAATGCCGGGTACCGCCTTGAATGAGGCACCGCTGGCAGCGGCGGTGGCCATCGCGTGGACCTGGGACAATCGCAGGATTGCCAGCGACTCGGATACGCTGCTGATCTTGCCCGAGAGCTTGAAGAAATTGGAATTGGAAAGCTGCAACAAGCGCGTCGTCAGCGCCGGATCAGTACTGATGAGCTGGGTGATCTTTTTCAGGTCCGGCTCGTCGCGCTCGAGTTCACTTAGCAACAGCGCGACCACCTGCGGAATGCTTGGCAGCACGAACTGGGCGGACAACAGGGCATTGAGTTCCATGACAAAGCCGATTCAGTTGCAAACAATCGGGTAATCGACAATCCCGAGCGTAACATGATGTATTGACGGTTGCGGCACCGCCGCGTTCAAATGCCCGGATCTCGCCCCGGATACGTTTTGGCACACCAGGTAACACGCGGAGAGTGACATTCGCTCGCGGCACACGTACACTTCGGCCCGTCGAGGGGGCACCCTGGTTCCCCCGGCACAACCCAGCAAACCATCCATACGAGGGACATCATCATGTTTGACCACGCCACGTCTTCGGTCTTCGAGCCACTGCCTATTCAGACCTTGCCTTCGGAGTCCAAAAAACTGACCGCGCCGATGGCGGTGCGGGAATTGCTTCCCTTTACGGTGCGTGTGGTGCGCAACGAAGAGGAGTTGCACAAGGCGGTCCAAATCCGACACGCCGCCTACGCGAGGCACATGCCGGAAGTCGCCCAAACCCTGCGGTTACCGGAGAAGGCGGACACACAGGACGGTGTCGTCGTCCTCCTTGCGGAGTCCAAGCTTGACGGATCGCCGCTGGGTTCACTACGTATTCAGACCAATCGCCTGAGAGCGTTGAGTCTGGAACAATCGGTGGTCCTGCCCGACTGGCTCCAGGATCAATCGCTCGCTCAAGTGAGTCGTTTGGGTATTGCGCTTGGAACCGTCGGTCGCCTGGTAAAGATCGTCCTGATCAAGGCCAGCTTTCAGTATTGCGCGCAAAACGATATTGGATGGGCGATGGTTGCCGCCCGCGCACCGTTGGACCGCCAGTATGCGCAGCTCATGTTCAATGACGTGTTCCCAGGCTCGGGCTTCGTACCCCTGCCGCATATGAACAACGTTCCACACCGGGTCATGGAGTTTGAAATAGACACCGGCAAGGCGCGCTGGACGCAAGCCAGGCATCCGCTGCTCAAGTTCTTCTGCGAAACCCACCATCCAGACATTGAGATTGACGAGCCACGCTCCGTCGCCCCGTTGCCTGGCGCCGGATCGTCCGGTCCTTGGAGATACGCAGCCATCAATTGACCCTGGCCGCAGACCGGCTGGAGGAATGCCACTACACGTTTGGACGTAATCAGGTATCCTAGACCGTATACATCGATCTAGGCAGCGATCTAGGCAATCATGGGAGTCTTGGAGGGGCGGGCTTTGGTCGGTTTTGATCTAAAGAATGACTTGCTCTTGACTTTGCATTGGATCTAGGTTTGCGGCGTCTTTTCTTGTCCAACGATTCGTGGCTGCGCGTTGTCCGCAAGACGCTGGAATGGTCGCTGTCGAGTCTTTCCATCTACGTCATTCCGGCCGCGATCGGCCTGGTATCCCTTGCCGCAGTGTTTTTCTGGGACGCGCAGCATACGGCGGCACCCGATGAGCAACTGGCATTCCGAGCCTTCATTGAATCACAGGAGATCTCTTCGCCTTCTGAGGCTCTGATCCGATTGGCAACAGCGACGCCGAAGAAGCTGTTCGAAACCAGGATGTCAGAGGCACCGGTCTGGTTCACGTTTGACGTCAAGGCGGCGTCGGACTTAGGCAAGATTATTGAATTTCCCTCGCGCCACGCGCAGGAAATTGCCTGCTGGGACGCTGTGTCGGAACGGCCGCTGGGCCATAGCATCGCCAGCAGCTCCGACGGTCAGATCAGGCCGCTGAAAGCAGGCTACGCGCTCAAACTTGACAACACCGGCCACGAAATCGTTTGCCGGGCAAGCTTTGTGGGCCCTGGGCGGTTGACGGCTCAATTGTGGTCGCCAGAACAACTCGATTTATCTGCACAGGAATTTCACCGAAGATCGGGACTCCTCGACGGAGGGCTTCTGGTGCTGAGCATCTTCGTCTTGGTGGCGGCACTCATCAACAGGCAAAAGCTCTACCTTATTTTTGGAATCTGGCTCCTGCTCGGGCTACGGGTGGGGGCCACCTCTGGCGGATGGGACGACCAGTGGCTCAACCAGACTATTCCAGGGGATTGGCTTACGCTGGCACGGTCAGTCACGCTCGCGAGTTACGCGTTGTTGACGATCACCCTGTACCGAACCCTGTTCAAAGACGAGCTGGAGCGCACGGGATATGCCACAGCAATCGGGATTAGTCACTGGCTTTGCCTGCCATTGCTGGTATGTGCCTTTGTGCTTCCCAGAAGCGTGTTTATTCCAACTGTCTGGTTGCTGGCTGGTCCGAGCCTGCTGGTGATGATGTTGAGTCTGGCAAGGATTGTCATCCAGACCCGCTCACGCGTCGCCTATTGGTACGGTGCCTCACTGGCAATCACTTTCCTTTCGAGCCTTTCGGAGATTCTTGCCGCCGCGTTTGGCGTCACCGGATTGCTTGGCATGTTCAACAGTGTCACAGCAGCCCTCGCCTCAAGTTTGCTGGCCTCGCTTGCCATCGCCGAGCAAATGCGCCAGGAACATGCCCAGCGCCTCGAAATTCAGGCTGAACTCACGCACACCTACGAGGCGATGCCAATCGGCTTGTTCACGCTGGACATGCAGGGACGATTCCTGCGCGCCAATCCAGCGACCGTAGCCATGCTTGGGGACAACGTCCTGACTCGCAGACAAGGCCATTGGCGGCACTTTTTTGACCAGGGTACTTGGACCCAGTTGCACCAGATGGTCAGCGATACGGCAGGTGGCGAAATGGAAATCAGCGGTCGCCCGGCACCGGGATCGACAGCTCCGCAGCGCTTTCTGGTCAAAGCGGCCATGGCTGGCCACAGGATCGAGGGTTCGTTGCAGAACGTCACCGAGAAGGCCCAGGCGACCGAGAACCTGACCTTTCTTGCCGTCCACGATCCCCTGACCCAGGTACTCAACCGCCGCGGGATCAGACAGGCTGTCAACGATGAACTGGCGCGGGTCGGGCAAGGTGCGCCACTGACTCTGGCCTATCTGGACCTGGACCGCTTCAAGTTGATCAACGACCTGTTTGGCCATGGCGCTGGTGACGCCGTCTTGCGCCAGGTGTGCAATCGCGTCTCGGAGTTGCTGTCAAACGAAATGAAATTCGGCCGCGTCGGTGGCGACGAATTTGTGATTCTCTTTCCGGGCACGCCGATCACGCTGGCTTCGGTTGTATGCCAGGGTATCGTTGACAAGATCGGGACCCGGCCCTACAACGTGGGTGAACGGGCCTTTTACGTCCGCGGCTCGATCGGCCTGATCGAAGCCGGACCCGGGATGAAGTTCAACGACGCCATGTCAAGCGCCGATCGCGCGTGCCGCCAGGCCAAGTCGACCGGCAGCGGCGGCCTGGTGGTCTACGAACAGGGCGCCCCGGCTTTTCAGGCTCACGAAGCGGAGCTCAAGCTCATCGCCCTGCTATCGACCAGTTCGGCGACCGACGGCCTGTACCTTGAAATGCAGCCGATCATGTCGCTCAGGACACCTCACGACTCGCTGAATTTTGAAGTCTTGCTGCGCATGCGCGACGCCAACGGGAACGCGATACGCACCGACCGATTGATCGCGGCCGGCGAGGCCAGCGGCCGCATGGACATGATCGATCGCTGGGTCCTGCAAAAGACACTGGCCTGGCTGCGAACGCATCTTGCACAGCTCACGCGCACGCAATTCGTCTGCGTTAATTTGAGCGGCGCGTCACTGAACGACGAAAAGTTCCTGCAGGATGCCTATGCGCTGCTGCAACAAAATCTGAGCATTGCCAAACATCTGTGTCTGGAGATCACCGAAGGGGTGGCCGTGCGCGACATGGAGAACACCCGCCAGTTCGTCAACCGTGTGCACGATTTTGGCGCCAAGGTGGCACTGGACGATTTTGGCGCTGGCTACACCTCGTTCTCCTACCTCAAGGCGATCAAGGCCGATTTGCTCAAGATCGACGGTAGCCTGATCGTCAACATGAACGAGCACCCCAACGGGGTCTCCATTGTGGAGACCATCGTGCGCCTGGCCGGCAATCTGGGCATGAGAGTCATCGCCGAGTGGGCCGAAGACAATGCAACCGTGCAAACGTTGATCGAAATCGGTTGCGACTACGTCCAGGGGTTTGCCGTGGCAAGACCGCAAGCCCCGGACAAGATTCTCACTGTGGACTCGTCGGCGGGCTTTATTCAGGACCGGGCACTGGCTGACTATGTCAGCCTGATAGGAAGGGCCGGGTCCACGCTGCCGCCGGTCAACCAGTTCCTTTCCCCAGCCGACACCGGCCCGCTGCACTGACCTTAGTACAGCGACTAAGCTGCGCGCAGCGCCCGTCTTAGCTCCTCACCCAGTTCGGGCTTATGCGCAAACGGATCGGTCGGGTTGCGCGCGAGCATGATGTCCTCGAGCCGCGTCTGCACAGTCGCGATCGCCTTGGGATGGCTGTAAATGTAGAACTGGTTGGCGGCCACCGCATCGAAAACTTTCTGCGCCACTTCGGCGGCACTGACCTTGCCGGAACCCACCGCCTTGTCACTCATCGCCTGGCCGATGAGCTGGCTTCGGGTTGGCTTGGCCGGCACCGCCTGGGCGGGACGATTTCGGTGGCTCTGCGTGATCCCCGTCGGCACGAAGAACGGGCACAGCACGCTTGCGCCAACTTGCCTGGTGACCAGCGACAGATCCTGATACAGGGTTTCGCTCATGCTAACCACGGCGTGCTTGCTCGCGCCGTAGATGCCCATGTTCGGGGCATTGAGCAAACCGGCCATACTTGCCGTATTGACGATATGTCCAAGATAGGACGGGTCCTGCGCCGCTGCGGCGAGCATCATCGGTGTGAAGATGCGGATGCCATGCGCCACGCCCATCAGGTTGACGCCAATCACCCATTCCCAGTCCTCGACGGTGTTCTCCCAGATCAGTCCGCCAGCGCCGACCCCGGCGTTGTTGAAGACAAGATGGGGCGCACCAAAACGCGCCTTGACGGCCTGACCCAGCGCCTCCATTTCCGAGGCACGCGACACGTCCACTCGCATTGCCAAAACCGCAGCGCCGGTGCCCTCCATCTCGACAGCAGCTCGATCCAGCGCATCCTGTTGCACATCGGCCAGCACCAGATTCATTCCCAATTTGGCTCCAATGCGTGCGCACTCCAAGCCAAAGCCGGAGCCGGCCCCGGTTAAGACTGCCGTCTTGTTCTTGAAATCAGTAATCATTTGATAGCTCCTGGGTTACGGTTTCGGGGTGCCAGATCATTTGCAAGTGATCGATGCCATCTTCAACATAGCCAATCCCGGTGTCGGCGAAGCCGTGATCGATGTAGAAGTCTCTCAATTGCGCCTGCGCGCCGATGCGGATCGGTTGCAGGCCCCACGTGCGTCCGACAGCGATCAGCGCCTGTTCTATCAGCACATGCCCGAGCCCGTTGCCGCGCACGCTCTGTCGTGTCACCACACGGCCAATGCTGGCCTCCACAAACTTGGTCCCAGGCGGAAGGCAGCGCGCGTACGCCACCAAGTGGTCTTCGCGCCGACCCATCAAGTGCATGGCCACGGCATCGACGCCGTCGATGTCCTGAAAGAAACAGCTTTGCTCAAGCACAAACACTTCCGAGCGCAACTGCAGCAATTCGTACAACTCGTGCACGCTCAAGGCGTCGAACGCCGACAGCTTCCACTGTACCCGGTTCATTGAGAATATCGCTCTACAACGCTTGTCTATCCTGCGTGAGCAGCTATCACATTCATAGCAATCAGATCAGTTTGACCAGTTGCTTGCCAAAATTCTTGCCCTTGAGCAAACCCAGGAATGCCTCCGGCGCCGCCTCCAGTCCCTGCGCGACCGATTCCCGCGCGCGCAGTTTCCCGCTGGCCACCAGAGTGCCAAGTTCTTTCAGGGCGTCCGGCCAGACTTCCATGTGCTCGCTGACGATAAAGCCCTCGACCTTGAGCCGGTTCATGAGAATGAGGGCCGGATAGGTCATTGGCAGCGGCGCGCCGTTGTAGCCCGCGATCATGCCGCAGACAGCGATGCGGCCAAAAGCGTTCATGCGCAAGAGCACCGCGTCGAGCACCATGCCACCCACGTTCTCGAAGTAGCCATCCACCCCGGTCGGACACGCATCTTTCAGCGCTTTGGAAAGAGAATTCGCGTCCTTGTGCAGTTTGTAGTCAATGCAGACGTCAAAGCCCAGCTCGTCGACTGCATACTTGCATTTCTCCGGCCCACCGGCAATGCCTACGGTGCGGCAGCCACGCGCCTTGCTCAAGGCGGCAAAGGCGCTGCCCACGGCACCGGTAGCGGCACTGACCACCATTGTCTGTCCGGCCTTGGGCTCAATGATCTTGACCAGGCCATACCAGGCCGTCACGCCCGGCATACCGACCGCACCGAGGTAGGCACTCAACGGGATGTGCGTCGTATCCACCTTGCGCAGCGCGCCAGGCTGGTCGGCGTCGACCACGCTGTACTGCTGCCAGCCGCCCATGCCTACCACCTTGTCACCCACGGCGAATTTCGCATTCCTTGATTCAATCACCTCTCCGACCGTGCCACCGCCCATGGTCTGACCCAGCGCCTGTGGCTGGGCGTAACTCTTGGCGTCGTTCATGCGGCCGCGCATGTACGGGTCAAGACTCAGGAAATGATGGCGCACCAGCACCTGTCCTGCTTGCAGCGGCGGGGTTTCACCATGCACCAGTTTGAAGTTGCTGGCAACGGCCTCGCCAACCGGTCGATTGTCAAGATGAATTTGCTTGTTTTGCGGCATGAGATGCTCCTGGTAAAAAAGACTTCAGTCGGTCGAAATGACGCCGTTCGTGGCATCCTGCCCGTTGGCGCTTTTGGGTCCGGTAGGCAAGCGTCGAACGTACTTGAAGGTACCTGTTGAATGGGCACAGGCCCGCCCGGCCTCGTCAAACACCGTGCCCTCGACAAAGGCCATGGTTGCACTACGGTGCAGGAGACGGCCCTTGCCAGCAAGCGCACCTCGCGCCGGTTGCATGAAGGTGGTTTTCATCTCGATGGTCACCACCCCCATATCCTTTTGCACACTGCGCGCCGCCACCGCCATGGTCACATCAAGCAGCGTCATCAGCGCGCCACCATGCGTGACCGCAAACGAGTTCATGTGCTCGGCCTTGGGCGTATAAGCCAGTTCCGACAAGCCGCCGTCAAACAGCACCAGTTCGAACCCGAGGTGATTAACAAATGGGATGGCAACGCCAAAACCCATGCCAAAGTTTGCCTCAACCACCCGTCACCACGCTCACGCCACCGTCCACCGCCAGCCACTGCCCGGTAATGTGCTTGCCCGCATCGGAGGCATACAGCAGACACAGGCCCTTGAGATCCTCATCGTCACCAAGTCGCTTGAGTGGCGCACCGGCGGCCAATCGCTCCTCGCCAAGAGCGGCCAGGGTCCCGGCCGTCATCTTGCTCGGGAAAAAGCCCGGGCAGATGGCATTGACCGTGATGTTGTACTTGCCCCATTCGGCCCCCAGGGCACGCGTGAAGTTGACGACAGCCCCCTTCGAAGTGTTATAGGCAATGGTGTTCAGACCGGGCGGATTGCCACCGAGTCCGGCGATCGATGCCACGTTGATGATGCGCCCCGAGCGTCTGGCAATCATGCTCTTCTTGGCGATCGCCTGGCTGAGCAAAAAGTAGCCGCGCACGTTGAGATTCATGACCTTGTCCCAGGCCTCGGTCGGATGATCCTCGGCCGGAGCACCCCAGGCGGCGCCTGCGTTATTGACCAGAATATCCACATCGCCGATACGCTGCAGCGTTTCGTCGGCCAGGCGCGTGATCTCGCTGTCCCTGGCGCAGTCGGCGGCAATCCAGCGCGCATCGATTCCTGCGGCCTGCAACTCGGCGCAGGCCTGCTCCAGATCACTGGCCTTGCGCGAGCTGATCATCACCTTGGCACCCGCCTCGCCCAGCGCATGCGCCAGTTGCAGCCCAAGACCGCGTGAGCCGCCGGTCACTAAAGCGGTCTTGCCGCTGAGATCGAAGGGATTGGAACCTTGTGTCATGCCGCTTCCGGCCTCTCCCGCGTTGAATGACGGATTGTGACTTGCTCCCCGGCATCCGATCGCGCAAGCAGCTTCGCTGAAG